>NZ_MTPV01000039.1:0-127909 GCF_002009585.1 Arthrobacter sp. SRS-W-1-2016
CAAGGCACCAAGTTGGGTCGGCGTTCACCGAGACGAACACCTCCATGATCACCGAGCCGCCCGGAGAGAGCCAGAGTCTTGGTGAGCCAGACGCATACTTTCCCGGCCCACGGCGCACCAGCGGCGCTCATCCGCTAACTCGCATTTGTTGTCGTTTTGACGGCTCATAACGGCATTAATTGCGAGTCAGTTGGGCTGGGGAAGCGCGACGGCGGCCGCCCACCTCAAAGGTGAGCGGCCGCCGTCGGCGTTTAAGACAGCTGTCCTAGCCTTCGATCGCTGCCTTCGCGGCGGGATCGGAGTCGTTCAGGAACTTCTCGATCCGCTCCGGCTCCTCGGCTTCGCCGATGGCGGCGGATGCCCGGCCGAGGGAGTACAGAGCACGCAGGAATCCCCTGTTGGGCTCGTGCTCCCACGGGATGGGTCCGACGCCGCGCCAACCGTTACGGCGCAGCGAATCCAGTCCACGATGGTAACCCACGCGGGAATACGCGTAGGAATCGATGGTCCGGCCCTCAGCCCAGGCTTCCTCGGCCAGGATCGCCCACAGCAATGAAGACGTGGGGTACTTGGCCACGAGGTCCAGTGCTTCCTGCCCCAAGGCAAGGTGCTGGTAGATCTCGGTCTCTGCAGGCAGGAGCGTAGGCTCCGGGCCCATCAGGTTCTTGCGGAATTCGTCGGACATTAGAAGGTCTTGCCTACCGAACCGAGCTGCTTTGCGGCTTCCACGATGCGGGCAGCCATGCCGGCTTCGGCGGAGGCACCCCAGACGCGCGGGTCGTACGTCTTCTTGTTGCCCATTTCGCCGTCGACCTTCAGGACTCCGTCGTAGTTCTTGAACATGTGTCCGGCAACCGGGCGGGTGAACGCGTACTGGGTGTCCGTGTCGATGTTCATCTTGATGACGCCGTAGGAAACGGCATCCGCGATTTCCTGCTCGGTGGAGCCGGAGCCGCCGTGGAAGACGAGGTCGAACGGGTTGGTCTTGCCGATCTTGGCACCGACCTCGGCCTGGATCTGCTTGAGCAGTTCGGGGCGGAGCTTGACGTTGCCCGGCTTGTACACGCCGTGGACGTTGCCGAAGGTCAGGGCGGTCAGGTAGCGGCCGTTCTCGCCGGCACCGAGTGCCTCGATGGTGGCCAGCGCGTCTTCGGTGGTGGTATAGAGCTTCTCGTTGATCTCGTTCTCGACGCCGTCTTCCTCGCCGCCGACCGTGCCGATCTCCACCTCGAGGATGATCTTGGCCGCAGCCGCGCGTTCCAGGAGCTCGCGTCCGATCCGGAGGTTATCGGACAGGGTCTCGTGCGAGCCGTCCCACATGTGCGAGTTGAAGATCGGGTCCTTGCCGGCCTTGACTGCTTCCTCGGAAGCAGAAAGCAGCGGAAGGACGAAATCAGCCAGCTTGTCCTGCGGGCAGTGGTCCGTGTGCAGGGCGATGTTCACGTTGTAGTTCTTGGCGACCTCGCGGGCGAAAGCCGCGAAACCCAGGGAGCCGGCAACCATGTCCTTGACGGAAGCGCCGGACCAGTAAGCCGCACCACCGGTGGAGACCTGGATGATGCCGTCCGATTCAGCCTCGGCAAAGCCGCGGATGGCGGCGTTCAGGGTCTGCGACGAGGTGACGTTCACTGCCGGAAACGCGTATCCACCGGCCTTCGCGCGGTCGATCATCTCGGAGTAAATCTCTGGGGTTGCGATGGGCATGCTGACTCCTATGCTGATTTTCGTCTGTGGGTTTTGTTGACCCTGGAGTAGACCTATACGGCTAGGCACCATCCTAGCGACTTCGAATCCGGCACCGTGTTTCCGGTCACGGAGACGGGTAACACTTGCGGACGTTTTGCCCGAAGGTCCTACCAGCCGGATCCCCTAGGAAACCCGCTGGCCGAAGTTGTGGCGGCGGATCCAGGCGTGCATCGCGATGGCCGCGGCCGACGCCGCGTTCATGGAGCGCGTGGAACCGTACTGCTCGATCGACAGAGTGGCGACGGCGGCGTCGTGCACCTCGGGAGTCAGGCCGGGGCCTTCTTGCCCGAACACGAGCACGCAGTTGCGAGGAAGTTCATAGGTTTCCAGCGGCACGGAATCGGGGAAGATGTCGATGCCGATGATGGCCAGCCCCTCCCCCTGCGCCCACTCCACGAAATCCTCCACGGTGGGGTGGTGGCGGACGTGCTGGTAAAGGTCAGTGACCATGGCCCCGCGACGGTTCCACCGGCGTCGTCCGATGATGTGGACCTCCTTGGCGAGGAACGCATTGGCGGTGCGCACTACGGTGCCGATGTTCAGGTCATGCTGCCAGTTCTCAATGGCAATGTGGAAATCGTGCCGGTGGGCGTCCAGGTCCGCGACGATCGCTTCATGCTTCCAGTAGCGGTACTTGTCCACGACGTTGCGGCGGTCGCCGTCCGCCAGGAGGTCCGGGTCCCACTGCTCGCCGTCCGGCCAGTCGCCTTCCCAGGGCCCGACGCCGACCTCCGGCTTCGCTTCGGACTCCCCCTCGGTTGACGGGACGATGGTCGGAACATCAGTGGAGTCGGTAGGGGCGGGGGTCTGGGGCCGGTCAGTCACTCCTCAACCCTAGCTCGCGCAATACCGCCTGCGGCGCCGAAACCCGGTGCCGCAACGCAGGACACCCGGGTGTCTCGGAGGCCGAAAGATGAAAGACTTGGGACGAGAACCAGCCACTACGCGGAGGAAAAGCATGGAGAACGCAAGCGAGGCCCCGAAGAGCTCGGCCCTTTACCGCAACGGACACGAAATCGAATGCTGGCTCACGGATATGGACGGTGTCCTCGTCCACGAAAACCAGGCGGTTCCCGGAGCGGCTGAACTGATCCAGCGCTGGGTGGACACCTCCAAGCGATTCCTTGTCCTCACGAACAACTCCATCTTCACGCCGCGGGACCTGGCGGCCCGGCTGAGTTCCTCAGGCTTGGAAATCCCGGAGGAGAACATCTGGACCTCCGCCCTGGCCACGGCACAATTCCTCAAGGACCAGGTGCAGGGCTCGGAGTCAGGAAACCGCGCCTACACGATCGGTGAGGCAGGGCTCACGACGGCGCTGCACGAGGCCGGCTTCATCCTCACCGACCAGAACCCGGACTTCGTGGTGCTCGGCGAAACGCGCACCTACTCTTTCGAAGCGATCACCATGGCCATCCGGCTGATCCTCGCCGGGGCGCGTTTCATCGCCACCAACCCGGATGCCACCGGCCCGTCGAAGGACGGCCCGATGCCCGCCACGGGCGCCATCGCTGCGCTCATCTCCAAGGCGACCGGCCGCGAGCCCTACATTGTGGGCAAGCCGAATCCCATGATGTTCCGTTCCGCGATGAACCAGATCGACGCGCACTCGGAGACCACGGCAATGATCGGAGACCGCATGGATACGGACATCATCGCGGGCATGGAAGCCGGGCTCCACACCGTCCTGGTGCTCAGCGGCATCACCCAGCGCGAGGACATCGCGGCCTTCCCGTTCCGGCCGAACCAGGTCCTGAACTCGGTAGCGGATCTCAAGAACCAGATCTAAGAAGAAGGGGCTCGTGCCATGGCTGTGCTGAACCTCCGTTCCCTGGCGGGGGGCCGCATTCTGAGGGGCAGCCAGCCGTTTGGCATGGACACCGCGGCGACGGCTGACTTCCTGGAACGTCACGGCATTAAGACGGTGGTGGATCTGCGGAGCGAGTACGAGCGCGCCATCGTTCCATGGCAACTGGCCAACGGCTCGATGTCCAAGGCTCCAGTGGAGCTCGTGGAGAATCCCCTCGATCCGCGTACGGCTTCCGACGGGCTCCAATCAATCCGCACGGCCGAAGACCTCGGCGAGCTCTACCTTGGCTGGGTGCGCACCCGCCCCGATTGGGTGGCCGAATCGTTGCGCCCTGCGGCCCATGGCAAGCGCACGCTCATCCACTGCTCGCTCGGCAAGGACCGCACCGGCGTCGTATCCGCTTTGGCGCTCCTCGCGAGCGGCGCTGGCCACGCGGCTGTTATCGCGGACTACGCCGCAAGCACCGCTGCCCTCCCCACGATGCTCAAAACGATGGCAGCAGCGTGGCGGTTGGCCGTCCCCGAGGTTCCCGAGGAAGCATTCAGTCCCTCGCTCATGCTGCTGCAATCCCCCGAAGCCGCGATGGAATACTTCCTGGACCGTTTCGGGCTCGAGTTCGGCAGTGCGGCGGATTACTTGCGCGAAGCCGGCCTCAGCGGTTCCGAGCTGGATGGACTGCGGCGCCGGTAGCGGCGTTTGTGGCGGGCACCGCTCAGTAGAAAACCACCCGCGAGCCGGCCCTGGGCAGCGGAAAGAGTTCGTTCTCCAGGTCCTCGATGATCGGATTGTAGATAAAGGGATTCCACTGTGGACTCGCATGGGCGGGCCGGGCGCCGTCGGTCCTGCGGCCCGTGGACGCGATGTTGAGGGGGAAAGTCTTGGCCCACGCAGCCCGGGCTGTCGCGTAGTTCACCGTGTCATCGTTCGGGTTCCCGATGAAGGCCATGCGGGTATCCCCCAGCCGGTCGACAAACCGTGTGCCGTCGAAGTGGTAGATATAGTCCGATTCGCTCTGGATCAGGACGCTCGACGGCGCGATCGGCGAAAGCTGTTCCAAGGTCTGGTCCCAGATCTGCCCCCAGGTGCGTTCGTGCTTGTTGACCACGCGCTCGCCCAGCTCGTAACCGCCGCGGAGCACCGACGGAACCTGGAAGCCGCTCTCATACAGGAACACGACGCCGTCGAACCAGCTTTGGTCGAGGATGTCGTACTTGCTGAACGGCGATGAATCCAACAGGATCAGCTTGACGCTGACGCCGTTCCGCTCACGCAGGAGCGCGGCCACTTCGGTGGCCAGCATTCCACCGAAACTGTGGCCGTAGAAATACAGGGTGTTCAGCTTGCGCTCGTTGATGTAAGCGAGCACCGCGTCCACCACCTCGGCGACTTCCAACCCCAGGTTGGAGTATCCGACGGCGGCCATCTGGCCCCGCTGCCGGAGCGACCCCCGGAGCGAGTTGAGGATCCATTGGGCCTCTTCCCAGCTGGTCTTGTAACCGGGAAAGAGAATCCAACTCGAGTTGGGGTAGTAGGACTCCGCGACATCGTCTCCCACCGGGAGGATCTTGGTGACGCGACGTTCTGCCTGGACCTGGCGGGTGAACAGCATATCCGCTGCGAGCGCCGTGGAAGCGCCCGCTCCAATGAGGAAGCTGCGGCGGGAAAAACTCTTCAGCTCGGCAGCTTGCCGGAGAACCCGGGCGAGGGAGCCCGGGTCCTGCCAGCGTTGCTGGTTCCGGGGAAATTTTCCCGCCCGATAGTTCACGCAGCCAGCTTAGGCGCTTCAGCCGACGGGCACACGGTCCCCCAAACCCGCCCAGGTTTGTAAGAAATCAGTCGAGTCCCAGCTCGTCCTTGCCGAAGGCGAAGAGGTACGGCACACCGGTTTCGGCCTCGATCTTTTCCTTGGCGCCCGTGTTGCGGTCCACAATGACGGCCACGGCCACCACGTTGCCACCGGCCTTGCGGACACCCTCGACGGCGGTCAGCGCCGAGCCACCGGTGGTTGAGGTGTCTTCGAGAACCACGACGTTGCGGCCCTCCACCGAGGGACCTTCCACTTGGCGGCCCATGCCGTAGGACTTCTGCGCCTTGCGCACCACGAAGGCGTCAACGGCGCGTCCGGCGTCGGCGGCGGCGTGCATCACGGCGGTTCCGACCGGGTCCGCACCCATGGTCAGGCCACCGGCGCACTCAACGGCGATTCCGGCGTCGTCGATCATGGCAAGCATGACCTGGCCAACCAGCTTCGAAGCCTCGTGGTGGAGGGTGATGCGCCGCAGGTCGATGTAGTAGTCCGCCTCGGCACCGCTGGAAAGGATCACCTTGCCGCGGACGACCGCCAGTTCCTTGATCAATTCAAGAAGGCGGGCACGGGCAGCAGCAGTGGCGGTGGCAGCATCAGAGGCGACAGTCATGGTGCCTATTCTACGTAAAGCCGTTGGACGCAAGGGAATGGACACCGTCACGGAATCCCACGTCGCCTGCACGTCACTCGCCGTAACCTATGAAATATCTGCGCCGAAGACGGCGTTCCCGCACGTATGACAACAATCGGAATCATCGGTGCAGGACACATTGGCAGCCAAATCGCCCGCAAGGCGGTCGAACTCGGCTATGACGTAGTGATCAGCAACTCCCGGGGACCGGAAACCCTTGCGGAACTGGTGGCGGAGCTTGGCGCACATGCCCGTGCCGCCACACCGGCCGAGGCGGCAGCGGCGGGCGATTTCGCCGTCGTGACCGTGCCCCTCAGGAGCTACCAGGACATCCCCGTGGAGCCGCTCGCGGGCAAGATTGTGATCGACACGAACAACTACTACTGGGAGCGCGACGGCCGCATCCCGGAGCTGGACACGGGCGAAGCCACCACGTCCGGTCTGCTGCAGAAGCACTTGCCCACGTCCAAGGTGGCCAAGGGCTTCAACCACATCATGGCGAAGCAGATCGGCACCGACGGCACCCCTGCGGGCACCGAAAACCGCCGCGCGCTGGCCACCGCAAGCGACTACCCCGAGGCCGCCGAACTCGTGGAGAAGCTCTACGACGAGTTCGGCTTCGACACCGTCAACATCGGACCGCTCGACGAGAGCTGGCGCGTGGAGCGCGACCGCCCGGCCTACGTGGTCCGGCAGAACGCCGCCGAGCTCAAGGACAACCTGGCGAAGGCACCACGCACGATCTAGACACCACAACCCAACAGCCGCTTGCCTCCGACAGGCAAGCGGCTGCTGGGTTTGAGCGGCTGCTGTGTTTAGGCGCTGACGGCCCGGGCCGTCAGGGTGCCGATGCGGGATCGACGACGGCGAACCCCGCCAAGGCGGCTGCCTTGCGGACGTACGCCAGGTTCGATGCAGTCCGTTCCTCCAAGGGAAGCTCGGTGGAAAAGTCCTCCAGCGTGACCCAGGAGTCGTAGCCGACGTCTGCGAGCGCACGGAAGTAGGCGAGGACACTTGCCTGGCCTTCGGCAAGAGGGGCCCATTCGTTGACCCACACGGCCGCTCCCGATTCGTCCTTCGAGTCGGTGCGGACCCAGCGGGCGTTCTTCACGTGGACATGTGCCAAGTAAGGGCCAAGGAGCTGGAGTGCGGGCAACGGTGATTCCCAGCCCTCAATCAGCAAGTTGCCAAGGTCGTGGATGACCCCGACATGCCGCGGGTCCAGGCCTTCCAGCAACCGCCGTGCCGAGGAGGCCGACGCCGTCACGGTTCCATGGTGCAGTTCCACGAGGGCTTTGGCACCGTGATGTGCAGCGCGGGAAGCAACCCACTCGTAGTGCTCCCGGGTAGCGGCAAAGAGTTCCGGGTAGGACAGGCCCGTGGGTTCCGGCCCGCCCATGTTCGAGTTGCCCAGCGGCAGCACGTTGACCCGGACCTGCCTGGCACCCAAGGCCGCGGTCGCCGCGAGGACGCGATCGACGTCGTCGTGGTTGTCGCAGCGGGCGTAGCCGCCGAGGCCGGAGAATTCCAACCCTGCGTCAGCGGTGAGCCGGGCAATCTCCGGGATCGAGTCTTCCAATCCCGTCATGGGCCAGGTGGCACGGTTCCCTGCCCAGAAGCCTGGTTCCGCTGCGTCCGCCTGGTCCGTGACGCGCCATTCGATGCCGTCCCACCCCTGGGCTGCAAGCTTCGTGGCGGCTTCCTGCGGCGACCACTCGGGAGTGGAAGCGGTGAACACGGAGAACTTCATGCCGATACCTCTTCGCGATTGGCTCCCTGCTGGCCAGCGGCCCCGCCTGTGCGGACCTCCACGTTGTTGTACTTGCCGGCAATGACATCGTCGATCAGCACGGGCTGGCCCAAGGTTGCCGAGACATACAGGGCACGCACGGTAGCCAGGGCGGTCACGGCGTCCCGGACGGTAACGCCCGCGGGGCGCCCTTCCCGGATCGCGGCGATGATGTCGCGGTACTGCCGGACATGTCCAGCCGGATAGACCGTGGGATCCAGTGCTTCGACGGTGTCGTCCGGGTATTTGGCGAGCTCGACGGCGGCCTGGTTCCCGCCGCCGAGGATGCCCATGGCGCTGCTTTCCGAAGGATCAGCGGCGTCGGACGCGTGGAAGTATGCGAGGTCGTCGTTGTCGATCACGGCGGAACCCTTGCTGCCCATGACCTGGAGGCGGACCGTCAAGCCCGGGTACGCCGCTGTCGTCGCGTGCAACACGGCAAGGGCGCCGGATTCGAAGGTCACGGTGGCCACGGCGGTGTCCTCCACCTCGACACCCTCGTGGGCGAGGAGCGCGGTTTTGGCGCTGATCTCAAGGGGCCGCCCGAGGAACCACAAAAGCAGGTCCACGGTGTGGACGCCCTGGTTCATGATGGCGCCTCCGCCGTCCATGGCCCAGGTTCCGCGCCATGCGCCCGAATCGTAGTAGCCCTGGCTCCGCCACCAGCTGACCGAGGCGACGGCCGAGGTCAGTGTGCCGAAGCGTCCGTCTCGACGGGCCTCGTCCACCACCCGGCTGGCCGGATCGAAGCGGTGCTGGCTGATCACGCTTGCCACCAAGCCCTTGGCCTCGGCAGCCTTGGCTGCAGCCAGGATCTCGTCTGCCTTGCCCAAGTCAACGTCAAGGGGCTTTTCGATCACCACGTGCTTGCCGGCGTCGAGCGCTTCCAGCGCCAACTGGATGTGCAGGCCGCTGGGCGTCGCGATGATGACCAGGTCCACCGGTGCGGCGGCGAGCGCCTCGGCCAGCGTCAGGAAGACCGCCGGCTTCGGGTCGCCCTGGGCTTCGATCTTGGCGGCAAGCGCCTCGGAAGCTTCGGGGATCACATCCACCAACGCGGTGACCACCACCTCCGGGAATTCGCGGACCGCGGCCGAGTGGGTGCGGCCGATGACGCCGCACCCTACGATCGCGGCCCGGATCTCCGCGGGAGCGCCCGGAGCATTTGAGGTTTCGCTCACTTCGTCTCCACTCCTGCTTCATGGAGGACTTTCGCGAACGCCCTCGCCGCGATGCCGAACGCCGTCGGGCCGGAGAAGCCGCCCAGTCCATGGGCGCCGGCCAAGTGCGGCTCGAGGCTCGCGAAACCGGTGTATCCGTCGGCCTTCAAGGCCTCGACAGTGCGGAGGACATCGCCGTCGCCCTCGCCTGCCGGGACCACGGTGGCGTTCGAGAACAGGGCATCCTTGACCTGCAGGTATTCAAGGTGCGGCCTTAGCTTTGCGTAGCCGTCCTCGAAAGGCTTGACGCCTACCTGGACGAAATTCGCCGCGTCCCAAGCCACTTTGAGCGCGGGAGACGCCACGGTTTCGATGATGTCCAGGACCCGTTCGGGGATGTCCCCGTAGATGTCCTTCTCGTTTTCGTGCAGCAGTACGACGCCGGACTCCTCCGCCACGTCCGCGAGGGCCCGCATGCGTTCGATGACCGCCTCCCGGATGCTCTCCACCGCCACGTCCTCGCCGTAGTAGAAGGAGAAGATCCGGATGTAGCGCGATTCCAGGACCTGGGCGGCGTTGACTGCACGGCGGAGGCGTTCCACCTCGTGCTCCACGGGAAGGGAAACGTCCACCTTCCCGATCGGCGACGCGATCGCGGAAACCTTCATTTCCGCCGCATCCAGCAAGGACTTCAGCTCGCGAAGCTGCGCCTCATCCAAATCCACGATGTTGGTGCCCCAGGCGCTGCGGACTTCAATGTGGCTCGCTCCCAGTGCCTGCATCACGGCAATCTGGATCTTGGGGTCGTCGTCGATCTCGTCGCCGAAGCCCGAGAGCTCCCATTCAACAGCTGGCGTGCTCATAACTTACTTGACTCCTCCGGCGGTCAGGCCGCCCACTAGGTAACGCTGGAAAATCAGGTACAGGATGACCACCGGGGCAGCGCACACAAGGGAAGCTGCCATCATCTGGCCGTAGAAGGGAATCGCGCCGCCCTCTTGCGAGGCACCGAAGATCTGGAGCGCGACGGCGGCAGTCTGGCTTTCGGGCCGCGTCATGACAGAGGCGAACAGGACGTCGTTCCAACCGAGCAGGAAGGCGAAAATACCGGAAACGACCACGCCGGGCCAGCTCAGCGGGAGGATGATCCGCACCAGCACGCCCAGGTTGCTGGCGCCGTCGATCCTTGCCGCCTCTTCGAGTTCACGCGGCAGGCCGCGCAGGTAGGTGACCATCACCCAGGTGGAGAACGGCATCGCGAACGTCAGGTAGGTGATGAACAAACCCCACTGGGTGCCGATGATCTGGATGCCCAGGTAGCTCGCGGACGACGAGAACAGCACGAAGACCGGAAGCACCATGAGGGTGCCGGGAACCGACTGGAGTCCCAGGAGCCCGCGAAGGATCGTCAACCGGCCACGGAACTGGTAGCGGACCAGCACGTAGGCGGTGGCGATCGACATGAGGGCGGAGACGACGGCGGTGGACCCGGCCACGAGCACGCTGTTGGCCAGGCCCGTGGCCAGTCCAACACTCGACCAGATCGTGGAGTAGTTCTCAAAGGAGAAGCTGGACGGGAAGAACTCGCCACGGGCCACGCCGATGTCCGAGTTCACGGATGCCAGGAAGATGTACGCCACGGGAATGAGCACCAAGGCGCACAACACTGTGAGGATGATGGCGAGCATGGGCCCAGGCATGAGCCGGGTTACTTCGTGCTGGCGTTTGGAGCCCGGGCGGAAGTCTTCGCTCGATGTGCGTCCGACGGCGGTAGTTGCGGTGCTCACTTTTTGCCTCCGGGAGTCTCGGCGTCGTCGAGTTTGACGGCCCGCAGATAGACGAACAAGGGGATCGCGATCAGGATCAGCGAGATGAACGCCATGGCCGCGCTGAGCCCGAACCGGAAGCTCTGGAAGCTGGTGACGTAGGTGAGGATCGGGAGCAGCTCCACATCGGACGGAGCAGGAACCCCGAACAGGACGAACGGCAAGGTGAAGTTGTTGATGTGGTGCAGCATGCCGATCAGGAACGCCAAGGAGAGCGGACCCTTGAGATAAGGAAAGACCACATAGCGGAGCTTGTTCCACCACAGTGCACCGTCAAGGGCCGAGGCCTCGTGGACCTCATGGTCCACGGACTGGAGCCCGGACAATGCCAGCAGGTAGACAAACGGCCACGATGCCCAGATCTGGACCAGGATCAGCGTCCAATATGACTGCGGACCATTGAGCCACAGCCCGGGGTCTATGCCCACCGAATGCAGCATCGAGTCGATGACGCTGCCGGGCTGGAACATGGTCCGCCACACCGTCGCCACCACGAAGGAGGGAAGGACGTAGGGGATCAGGAAGATGGAACGGATCACGGCCCGGCCCTTGAACGCGTTCTGGGTGGCGACGGCGCCGGCGATGCCGAGCGGGATCGTGACCACCATCGCGATCAAGGAGTAGCTGACGCTGAGCCAGATGGCGTGCAGCAAAGGCGATGCGGTCAGCGCTTCGACGAAATTCTGGACTCCGATGAACGGAGCGCTGACCCACTGGCGCAGCGAATACTGGTCCAGGTCCAGGCCCGACATGAAGATGCCGAGCAGGAGCGGCACCACGATGATGATCACCATCAGCAGGCCGCCTGGAATCAGCATCCACAAGGGGCGGTTGCGTTCGCTCAGCCCCTTGCGGCGCCGGGAGGTGTCGTCCGGTGACTGCGGGTCCGGCTTTGAAGCGCGGGACGACTTGCGGCGCGTGGACTTGCCCGCAGTCAATGAATCGGTGGACATGTCACTTCCTACTTACTTCGATGCCCGGTCAAGCGAGGCCTGGCCCTTGGATTGGGCGTCCTTGAGACGGGCCTGGAGGCTCGAGTCGTCGACGGATCCCTTGGAGAGATCGGGGATCGACTGGACCACGACGTTGAGGAGAGCCAGCTGGATGTCGCCCCACGCTCCGGTGAACGGCGTGGCTTTGGACTTCGCAGCGGTGTCGGCAACCGGTTGGAGAGCGGGGTTGCTCAGCGCCTTCAGGGCTTCGGCGTTGGCAGGCAGGTCGCCGAAGATCTTCTGGAAGTTCAACTGCTCGTCCTTGGACGTGATCAGGTTGATGTAAGCGAAGGCAAGGTCCTTCTGCTTCGAGTAGTCGGCAACAACCACGTTGTCACCTGACAGGATGCTGGCTGCATTCGCGGCGTCGCCCTGCGGCGAGGTCTGGCCGGGCGCCGTGGTCGGCATGGCTGTGTAGGCGTACTTGCCCGCGACCGCCGACTTGTCGAGCGTCGGGAGGGAACTCGACGTCGTCATCATGAGGTATCCCGCCTTGCCCGAGGCGAAGGCTGCGACGGCGTTGCTGTTGCTCCACCCGATGGAAGCCGGATCGACGATCTTGTCCGTGGTCAGCCATCCGAAGTAGGTCTGGTAGGCCTTCTTGACGGCCGGGTCGTCAAGCTTGAGCGTTTTGCCGTCCACGAGCGGGTTTCCTGCCTGGACGGACATGGCCCAGATGAACTTCCAGGGGTCAAAGTTGTCCTTGTAGCCGGTGGCGAGTCCGAAGGTGCCGGTGGCCGGGTTGGTCATCTTCTTGGCCTGTGCGGCGAGCTCGTCCCAGCTGGTGGCGGGCTTGTCGATCCCGGCGGCTTTCAGGATGTCCTTGTTGTAAGCCATCACGAACGGCCGGCTGACGAAGGGAATGCCGGCTTGGTGCTGGGCATCGGGGCCGGAAATTCCGAGGGCGGCGGGGTTGAACTTGTCCTTGCCGCCAATCTTCTTCCAGTCGTCGTCGGTCAGCGTCACGAAAGCCTTGGTTGCATACGCAGTGGGCGTGAACGTGGTGCCGAGGCTGTAAACGTCAGGTCCCTGTCCGGAGACGACGGACGTCTGGATGCGGGTCAGTTCATCGTTGGCCGACGCGAAGGTTTCGAATTCGATATCGGCACCGGTCTGCGCCTTGAACTTGGCCGCAATGTCGGTGAACCACTGCTTTTGCTGGGCAGAGTACTGGTTGTTGACGCCGGTCAGGACGCTCAACTTCTTGCCCTTTCCGTCAACGGGTCCCGCGCTCCCCCCGGAGCTGCTGTTGCCGCCTCCGCAGGCGGTCAAAGCTAGGGCGGCTGTTACGACAACAGCGGCAAATTTGGCGGACGATGCAAACTTCATTGTTTTCCTCCCTGGAGCCCGATGGCCTCATTGGCGTGGTGCGCGTCACATCGGGTGATTTCTCCGAGTCTAGGCACGCCAAACAGCGATGACAAGCGATTGCCAAAAATTGTCATCGGTGCTGCAATTGTGGGACAAGTCACTCGTTGTTGAGCGGCTGCGGCAGATGAGGAACACCTAGACCATGGCAGAACTCCAGCTCCAGTCACCGGGCAGGCAGCCCACGATCCGCGACGTCGCGGAACTTGCGGGAGTGGCGACGTCAACAGTTTCAAGGGCCCTGAGCAATCCCGGGCGGGTGAACCACGTGACCCGCGAGCGCATCGAAGAAGCAGCCGCGCAATTGAATTACATTCCGAGCTCGCAGGCGCGCGGGCTCAGCTCCGGACGCACCCAGACCGTTGCCGTCCTGGTTCCGGACATCACCAATCCGTTCTATTTCGACATCATCCGCGGGGCGCAACACCAGTTGAAGGCCGCCGGCTACACGCAACTGCTCGTTGACACCGAGGAATCAGCGGAGATGGAGGCAGATGCGCTGCAGAAGATGCGCCGCTCGGCAGACGGATTCATCCTTGCGGCGTCCCGCCTGACGGACGCACAGCTCGCCGAGGCGGCGGCACAACAGCCCCTGGTCACCATCAACCGGGCTCCGGCAATCGCACCCACCGTGGTGATCGATACGCCGTCGGCCATCATCCAGGCACTGGAACACCTGGTCTCCCTGGGGCACACGAGGATCTGCTTCGTCGGAGGCCCGGCCACCTCCTGGTCAAACGCCAAGCGGTGGCAAGCGTTCCAGGAAGAAACCACGGAACGGGGGCTGACCACATTCAGCGTGGGGCCGTTCGCACCCAAGACCACCTCGGGAGCGGCCGCAGCGGACGCCGCGGTACACACGGGGGCCACGGCGTGCATCGTCTTCAACGACCTGCTGGCCATCGGAATGCTGCAGCGCCTGCGTGAACGGGGCATCCGCGTGCCCGACGACATGAGCATCGTCGGTTGCGACGACATCTTCGGAGCCGATTTCTGCAACCCGCCGCTCACCACCATGGCGTCCCCCATCGAACAAGCCGGGCGCGTAGCAGTCTCCATGCTCCTGTCCCGGTTGAATCCCCAGTACGGCGGGACCAGCCGGCGCCTGGCAGTCATGCCAACGCACCTCACGGTGCGGGCATCGACGGGCGCCGCGCCAGTGCGGTGAGTGCCCCCTGCGCGCCCAACTGACTCGCAGTTGTTGTCGTTTTGGAGCCTTATAACGACAACAACTGCGAGTCAGTTGGGGCGCGCGGGCCAGCACGACACCCGGAGTGATGAAATTGCGTGTTCCGAGCACTACTTTTTTACTAGTGTTGGGGACATGCGCACACTCCAGGCCACGATCATTGCGGAAATGGGCGTCCAGCCCCGGATCGACCCTGCCGGGGAGGTCCGTAAACGCGTCACGTTCCTGAAGGAATATCTCAAGGCCACGCACACCAAGGGCTTTGTCCTGGGCATTTCCGGCGGACTGGATTCCTCGCTCGCCGGGCGCCTTGCCCAGCTGGCAGTCGAAGAGCTCACAGCCGAGGGCGTGGAGGCCAATTTCGTGGCCGTCCGGCTCCCCTATGGCGCCCAGCATGATGAGGAAGACGCCCAGGCCGCGCTGGATTTCATCCAGGCCAAGACGGAATGGACGTTCAACATCTCCCGCGCCGTGGACGGTTTCGAGGATGAGTTCGAGAAGACCACGGGCGCGCGCATCTCGGATTTCCACAAGGGCAACACGAAGGCCCGGGCCCGTATGACCGCCCAGTACGCCCTCGCCGGCGAATACAACTACTTGGTGATCGGCACCGACCACGGAGCCGAATCCGTCACCGGATTCTTCACCAAGTTCGGCGACGGCGGCGCGGACATCCTGCCGCTTTTCGGCCTTAACAAGCGGCAGAACCGCGCACTCCTTGCCGAGCTGGGCGCCCCGTCCAGGGTTTGGGAAAAGATTCCGACGGCGGACCTGCTGGACGGCACGCCTGGACGGACGGACGAGGATGAACTCGGAGTCAGCTACGACCAGATCGACGACTACCTTGAGGGCCGCGATATCCCCGAGGCGGCGGCGATGCTGATCGAGCAGAAGTACACGCGGACGCGCCACAAGCGCACTGTTCCGGTCACGATTTTCGACACATGGTGGAAGTAGCAGTCGCCTGAACCCGGGGGCCTCCGTCACGCTGAGCGCCTTTTTGCAGCGCACGACGGCGGTCTCCCGCGCCGTGGCGGGGGCGCCGCCGTCGTCATCCCGCAAAAGTGTGCCCTGCGTGGGAGTGCGCAGCCCCGCAACGCCGCCTCTTCCAAACCCTTGGATGTCCTAGTATATTGCAGGTGAGGCGGATCACACGGCGAGTTCGTCCCCGGTTCGCACTCCCCATACACGCAGGGCGAAAGGCAGACAATGACAGTCACCGACGACTTCCGTGCAGCCCGCGATCGGCTCCTTGCGCTGCGCACCGATTATTCAGGGGCGCGCAGCGACTTCCAGTGGCCCCGTTTCAGCGAGTTCAACTTCGCACTCGACTGGTTCGACCAGATCGCGGATAACCCCGGCACGGCCAACAACCCTGCGCTGGTGATCGTCGAGCAGGACGGCAGTTCCACCCGCCGCAGCTTCGCCGAGCTCTCCGCGCGCTCCTCGCAGCTTGCCAACTGGCTCCGATCCAAGGGCGTCCAGCGGGGCGACCGCATGATCATCATGCTCGGCAACCAAGTGGAACTGTGGGAACTCATGCTCGCCGGGATCAAACTCGGCGTGGTCCTGATCCCCACCACCACGCTCATGGGCCCGCGCGACATCACGGATCGCGTGGAGCGCGGCGGCGCCCGCTGGGCCGCCGTCGGGAGCGCCAACATCGCCAAGTTCGCCGAAGTGCCGGGCGATTACACCCTCATTGAAGTGGGTGACGGCCAGACCCCTGGCGCCCTCCAGTACGCCGAAGCGGATTCCGCCGAGTCGACGTTCATCCCGGACGCCCCCACCGCCGCTGACGAAACCATGCTCCTCTACTTCACCTCGGGCACTACGTCGCGGGCGAAACTGGTGGAGCACACCCACACCTCGTACCCGGTGGGACACCTCTCCACGATGTATTGGATCGGCCTGGAGCCCGGGGATGTCCACCTCAACGTGGCGTCCCCCGGCTGGGCAAAGCACGCGTGGTCCAACGTTTTCACGCCGTGGATCGCCGAGGCCTGCGTCTTCGTCTACAACTACGATCGCTTCGACGCCAAGGCCCTCATGGAGCAGATGGGCCGCGAAGGCGTCACGAGTTTCTGCGCCCCGCCCACCGTATGGCGCATGCTCATCCAGGCGGACCTGACCCTACTCAAAACGCCCCCCACCAAGGTGGTTTCGGCGGGTGAACCCCTCAACGCCGAGGTGATCGGGCAAGTCGAGCGGGCCTGGGGACAGACCATCCGCGACGGTTTCGGCCAGACGGAGTCGACCGTCCAGGTCGCCAACACCCCCGGCCAGCCGGTCAAGACCGGCTCGATGGGACGGCCGCTGCCGGGCTACGACGTCGTCCTTGTTGACCCTGCCACTGGTGAAGAGGCCGACGACGGCGAGCTGTGCTTGCGCTTGGACCCCCGCCCCGTAGGGCTCATGAAGTCCTACTTCGGCGACCCGGAAAAGACGGCCGAGGCGTTCCGCGACGGTTACTACCACACGGGTGACATGGCCAGCCGGGACGGGAACGGAGTCATCACCTACGTGGGCCGCGGAGACGATGTGTTCAAATCCTCCGACTACCGCTTGTCCCCTTTCGAACTCGAAAGCGTCCTGATCGAGCATCCCGCAGTGGCGGAGGCCGCCGTCGTGCCCTCTCCGGATCCGGTCAAGCTTTCGGTGCCCAAGGCTTTTGTGGTGCTCGCCGCCGGGTACGAGCCCGGACCCGCTGTTGCCGAGGACATCCTCAGATACTGCCGGCAGCACCTGGCGCCGTTCAAGCGCGTCCGCCGGCTCGAATTCGGTGAGTTGCCCAAGACGATTTCGGGCAAGATCCGGCGCGTCGAGCTTCGAGGCACGGAGGTGGCCCGCCACAGCGATGGTCCGCTGCCTGCCGGCCTGGGCGTCGAGTACACCGAGGATGAGTTCCCGAGTCTGAAAGAATAGGCAGCCAAGCAATGTCAGGAGGCACCGTGGGCAGCCCACTCCCCCGCGATCCCATCGCCGACGCCCAGCGAAACTGGGAGCGCCACGGCTGGGGCGAAGTCGCCGCGCCCATGGCGGCCATTACCGCGATCATGCGCACGCAGCAGATCCTGCTGGCGCGGATCGAAGGCGTTTTGAAGCCCTACGGCCTGACCTTCGCGCGCTACGAGCTCCTCGCGCTGCTGAGTTTCGCACGCAGCGGCGCGTTGCCGATGAACAAAGCCAGCGCGCTGCTTCAGGTGCATCCGACGTCGGTGACCAACGCCGTCGACCGCCTCGAGAAGGCCGCCCTCGTGGTCCGCTCCCCGCATCCCACTGACGGGCGCACCACGCTGATCGAGCTCACCGCGGAGGGCCGCACCCTCGCGAAGCGCGCGACGACGGCACTCAACAACGAGGTGTTCGGCCAGTCCGGCTTCGGGGACGACGACGTCGAGCACCTGATCCGCGTGCTGGGAGACTTCCGCAAGGCCGCGGGCGACTTCACGGACTAACGAATTTTCCATCCATTGCTGAGTAACTGCTGTTTTGAACCTTCAGAACGACAGTTACTCAGCAGTGGATCAGCGGTGCTTGAACTCCGGCTGGCGCTTCTCGGTGAACGCCGCCATGCCTTCCTTCTGATCCTCCGTGGCGAACAATGAGTGGAAGACCCGGCGCTCGAACAAAACACCCTGGGAGAGGCCGGTTTCGAAGGCTGCGTTGACGGCTTCCTTGGCCACCATGGCAACCGGCTTGGACTTGGACGCGATCACCTCGGCGGCCTTCATCGCCTCCTCCACCACGGAATCGGCTGACACGACGCGGGAAACAAGTCCTGCACGCTCGGCTTCCTCGGCGTACATGAACCGCCCAGTGAGGATCATGTCCATTGCTTTGGCTTTGCCCACGGCCCGGGTCAGCCGTTGCGAGCCGCCCATGCCGGGAATGACGCCGAGGTTGATTTCCGGTTGACCGAACTTGGCGTTGTCCCCGGCAATGATGAAATCGCACATCATGGCAAGTTCGCAGCCACCGCCCAGGGCAAAACCGGACACTGCCGCAATCACGGGAATGCGCAGGCGAGTGAGGCTTTCCCAGGCGCGGAACCAGTCGGCGGCATACATGTCCATGTACCCCTTGGAGGCCATTTCCTTGATGTCGGCGCCGGCCGCGAAGGCCTTCTCCGATCCGGCGATCACCACGGCACCCACCCCGGGATCCGCATCCATGTCCGACACCGCGGCCACGATCTCATTCATGGTGGCCTGGTTCAACGCATTGAGCGCCTTGGGCCGGTTCAGGGTCACCAAGCCCACCCGTCCACGGATTTCCACCAGGATGTTTTCGTACTGCTGCGTCAAGCCGTGCCCCTTTTGTCGGTTGCTCAGTTGTGTCGGTTGCCCCGAAATAATCTTCCCGCCAAGGCTACTTGGCGGACTTGTCCCGGATGTCTGTGATGATGCCGGAGAAGTCACGCCCGGCTCCGCCTTCGGCCGCGAAAGCATCGTAAATCCGCGATGCCAGGTGTCCCATTTGCCCGTCCACTCCGGTGCTCTCGAGCGCGTTGACCGCGAGCCGGAGGTCCTTTGCCATGAGCGCTCCGGCGAATCCGGGCTGGTAGTCGCGGTTGGCCGGGCTCGTGGGGACCGGTCCGGGAACCGGGCAGTTGGTGGTGAGCGCCCAGCATTGCCCCGAGGCGTTGGATGCGACGTCGAACAACGCTTGGTGCGTGAGGCCCAGCTTCTCGCCCAGGACGAACGCCTCGCTGACGGCAATCATGGAAACGCCCAGGATCATGTTGTTGCAGACCTTGGCCGCCTGCCCGGCTCCGTGGTCGCCACAGTGGACGATCCTCCGGCCCATGAGTTCCAGGATCGGCTTCACTGTTTCGAAGTCTGCTGGGAGCGCCCCCACCATGAAGGTCAGGGTTCCGGCTTCGGCACCAACCACGCCTCCGGAAACGGGCGCGTCGACCGAGCGGTGGCCGGCCTCCAAAGCAATGGCAGCGGCCTCGCGGGCCTCGTCGACGTTGATGGTGGAGCAATCCAGGAACAGTGTGTCCGGCGCCGCCACCGAGAGAAGGCCCGGTGCTCCGTCGACTCCCCGGTACGCGTCCAGGACGTGCTTGCCGCTGGGCAGCATGGTCAGGACAACCGAAGCACCGGCGACGGCCTCCGGAGCGGAATCCACCGTGGCGATGCCGTGTTCGCGGGCTGCCTCGAGCGCTGCCGGCACGGGATCGTAGGCGACCACGTGGTGCCCCGCTTTGACAAGGTTCACGGCCATGGGACCGCCCATGTGGCCAAGGCCGAGGAAAGCGATGGTGCCGGAAACTGCGTCAGACATGGTCGGACTCCTTTGAATGAAGTTTGAGTTCGCGATCGCCGAGCGAGGCGAAGAAGCCTTCGACGGCGGCCGGCGACACCTCCGCGAGGGAAGCCGGCTTCCATTGTGGGTTGCGGTCCTTGTCCACCACTTGGGCGCGGATCCCCTCGCGGAAATCCGGGCCGGCCAGGCAGCGCACGCCAACCCGGTATTCCTGTTCCAGCGCCTCTTCGAGCGAGAGCTCCCGGACGCGCCGCAACGATTCCAGGGCCACTTTCACTGCTGTTGGCGACTTCGCCTCGATCGTGTCCGCGGCCGCGGCGGCGTCCCCACCGGCCGCGCGCAGCCTCGCGACGATTTCCTCGGCGTCATCCGAAGCAAAGGCGGCATCGATCCACTCGCTCTGGCCGGACAGCGCCGAGGCCGGCGGTTCCTGCACAAAACGCCCGACGGCGGCCTCCGCCGTCGAGCTTTCCAGCGCTTCCGCGAGGGCGGGGAGGCTTTCGGACGGGACGAAGTGGTCCGCGAGCCGCAGGAACAGGGCATCGGCCCCGCTCAAGTGGGCACCCGTAAGCGCGGCGTAGGTGCCGGACTCCCCCGGCGAGCGGGACAGCAGCAGGGTCCCGCCGACGTCGGGCACAAACCCAATGGTGGTTTCCGGCATGCCGGTGCGTGTCCGCTCGGTGACCACGCGGACCGAGCCGTGGGCCGAGATACCGACCCCGCCGCCGAGGACCAGTCCGTCCATGAAGGCCACGTAAGGCTTCGGATACCGGGCAATGAGCGAGTTCAAGCGGTACTCCGCAGCCCAGAAGTCAGCTGTCTGGCCGCCGTGGCGCAGCATGTCATCGTAGATCGCCACGATGTCTCCACCCGCGCACAGTCCACGCTCCCCGGCGCCGTGCACCAAAACCGTCTTGACGCCGTCGTCGTCCGCCCACTCGGTGAGTTGCTCCAGCATGGCGTGCACCATGCCGCTGGTGAGGGCGTTGACGGCCTGGGGCCGGTTCAGGGTGATGACGCCGAGGTGGCCGCGCTTCTCGAAGAGGACCTCGGCCATTAGCTGCCGGCCGGCATCACGAAGCTGGCGCCCTGGCGGATGCCCGAGGGCCAACGGGTGGTGACCGTCTTGGTCTTGGTGTAGAAGCGGAAGGCGTCCGCGCCGTGCTGGTTGAGGTCGCCGAAGCCGGAGGCCTTCCAGCCGCCGAAGGTGTAGTAGGCAATCGGGACGGGAATGGGAACGTTGATGCCAACCATGCCCACTTCGACGCGGCTCGCGAAGTCCCGGGCAGCGTCGCCGTCGCGGGTGAAGATCGCGACGCCGTTGCCGAACTCGTGCTCGGAGCAGAGCCGCAGCGCTTCTTCGTAGTCAGCTGCGCGGAGGACGCTCAGGACCGGGCCGAAGATCTCCTCTTTGTAGATGGACATGTCCTTCGTCACGTTGTCGAAGAGGGTCGGGCCAACCCAGAAACCGCCGTCGTAGCCGTCCACCGTGAGGCCGCGTCCGTCGGTGACGAGCGTGGCGCCCTGGTCGACGCCGGCCTGGATGTAGCCCTCGATCCGTTCCTTCGCCGAGGCTGCCACCACCGGACCGAAGTCCGAATCCTTGGCCAGGCTGGGGCCGACCTTCAGTCCGTTGATACGGTCCTGCAGCTTGGAAACCAGCTCATCGGCCGTCTCCTGGCCAACCGGAACCGCAACGGAAATCGCCATGCAACGCTCTCCGGCGGAGCCGAAGCCAGCGCCGATGAGCGCATCCGCGGCCATGTCGAGATCGGCGTCGGGCATGATCACCATGTGGTTCTTGGCGCCGCCGAAGCACTGGGCGCGCTTCCCGTGGGCGGCCGCGGTCGCGTAAATGTACTGGGCAATCGGCGTGGAACCGACAAAGCCGATGGCCTTCACGCGCGGATCCTCAAGGAGGGCATCCACCGCTTCCTTGTCGCCATTGATGACGTTGAAGACGCCGTTCGGCAATCCGGCCTCGGTGAAGAGCTCGGCCAGGCGAAGGGGCACGGAGGGGTCGCGCTCCGACGGTTTGAGGATGAAGGCATTGCCCGCAGCCAGCGCGGGGCCGGACTTCCAGAGCGGGATCATGGCGGGGAAGTTGAAGGGCGTGATGCCGGCGACAACGCCGAGCGGCTGGCGCAATGAGTGGACGTCGATGCCGGTGCCGGCGTTGTCCGAGAACTCGCCCTTGAGAAGGTGTGGCGCGCCGGCGGCGAACTCCACCACCTCGATGCCGCGCTGGATGTCGCCCTTGGCATCGGGGAAGGTCTTGCCGTGCTCGGAGGAGAGCAGCGTGGCGAGTTCGTCCATGTGTTCGTTGACCAGGTCCACGAACTTGAGCAGGATCCGGCCACGGCGCTGCGGGTTCATCGCAGCCCATTCGAGCTGGCCCTTTTCCGCGTTCGCGATGGCGTTCCTGACCTCATCAGCGCTGGCCAAGGGAAGCTGGGCCTGAATCTCGCCGGTGCAGGGATCGTAGACATCGCTGAAGCGCCCGGAGGTCCCGTCGATCCTCTGGCCGTCAATGTAGTGGGAAAGTTCGCGCACCATGGAATGCTCCTTTGCATAGGGGAAATGCCCGCCATCGGCCTCGAAAGCACATGTCCAACTGCGCTCCGGGACGTCTTTGATCCCGAATATACTCGGACTTCCTACTAATTTCTAGAGGACCTCAGCTAGTGCTCAGGTGGCCCGCCTCAACGGGGCATGTTGCCGTAGGCATCCAGAGCCTCCCGGCGCGAGGCCTTGAGATCCACCACCGGCTCCGGATAGTCCGCCGTGGCCAGCTCCGGGATCCACTGGCCGACGTAGCCGCCGCGGGGGTCGAATTTCGCTGCCTGGGTCTCCGGATTGAAGATCCTGAAGAACGGCGACGCGTCCGCGCCGGAACCGGCTACCCACTGCCAGTTCGCGGGATTGGACGCAGGATCGGCATCCACCAGGGTGTCCCAGAACCATTGCTCGCCCACTTGCCAGTGAATGCCGAGGTTCTTCACCAAGAGGCTGGCGGAAACCATGCGGACCCGGTTGTGCATCCATCCGGTGTGCCACAATTGCCGCTGCCCGGCATCCACCATGGGGAAGCCGGTGCGGCCTTCCTGCCATGCTCGAAGGAGATCTTCAGCTTCCTGGGACTGGTCACCCGCGCCACCCGGCCAGGCCCACGGATAGTGGTCGAATCCGGGCCGCAAATTGGCCGTCGCCAGATCCGGGTGATGGAAGTATTGGTGCCAGCAGAATTCCCGCCACCCGAGTTCCGCGGCGAAAACGGCCACTCCGTCGCCCAGTTCCCGCCGCCGGCGCTGCTGGGCATGCCATACCTCGAACGGGCTGAGTTGCCCCCAGCGCAGGAACGGCGACAACCGGCTACTGCCCGGCAAGTCCGGACGGTCCCGGTTCACCGAATAGTCCGCCAGCCCGCGCTCCACGAAGTCATCGAGAAGTTCGTGCGCCTGCGCCGAACCCGGCTGCCAGCTTTCCGACAATCCGGCAGACCAATCGGGGCTCCGCGGCAACAATCCCCAAGAGTCCAATTCCTCGGACCCGGGAAGCCGGCCGGAGAATCCGCGGCCCGGTTCCGGAGCTTCCAGCGGTTCGCGGAAATCCAAGCCGGACACAGTCCGCCAAAAGGGCGTGAAGACCTTGAAGGGTCCGCCCTGCTTCGTGGTCACGGCCCAGGGTTCATGGAGCAAGGATGCCTGGAAACTCTCGGCATGCATCCCGGACTCGCGCGCCCAGGTCTTGATACCGACGTCGAGCATTCGCTCCGGTTCGCCATAACGGCGGTTCCAGTACAGCGACCCGGCACTCATCGCCGTCGCGGTTTCCCGGACCATCTCCGCCGCCGGTCCGCGGCGCAGTACGAGAGGCACGCCCAAGGTTGCGAGGTCTTCGCGAAGGGTGACCAGGGAATGATGCAGCCACCAGCGGGAGGCACCGCCGAGCGGCCTGATGCCCGGCGATTCCTCGTCCAGGACATAGAGCGCGACGGCGGCTCCATCGTCCACTGCTGCCCGCAGCGCCGGGTTGTCCGTGGTCCGGAGATCGTCCCGGAGCCACACGATTGACGGCTTCACTCATCCCCCTCGGATTTGTGGCAAAGGCCATGCCCCCTAAGACGAATCTTAAGGGGCATGATCTGTACTGAAGTTATTGAGATTTATTTCGGCATCAGGACGGTGTCAACCAGGTACACCGTGGCGTTGGCGGTGTGGACGCCACCGCAGATCACGGCAGAACCTCCGTCAACCTTGAGTGCATCCTTGCTTCCGGTGACGGTCACAGAGTCGCCCTCAACGGTCTTGTGGGTGCCCACGATCTGGTCCGGGGTCAGCTGGCCGGGGATGACGTGGTAGGTCAGGATCTTGCTCAGGGTAGCGTCGTCGGTCTTGAGGCTGTCGATGGTGGCGGCCGGGATCTTGGCGAATGCGCTGTCCACAGGAGCGAACACGGTGAACTGGCTGCCGTTAAGCGTGTCCACCAGGTTGACCTTCGGGTTCAGCTTGCCGGACACGGCGGCCGTGAGGGTCTTGAGCAACGGGTTGTTGGAAGCGGCAACGGCTACGGGGTCGAGAGCCATGCCGGCGACGGAACCTGCACCGCTGGGAACCTGGGAGGCGTAGCCTGCACAGCCCGGGCCGACCAGGTCCTTGGTCGGGTCCATCGCGGCGCTTGCCGAAGCGGAGGGGGTCGCCGCCATGGTGGACGACGAGCTCGGAGCCGCCGATGACGGTGAAGCCGTGGAAGCGGAGCCGCCACAAGCGGTGAGGCCCAACAGGGCGGAAGCGGCGAGACCGGCAATCGCAAAAGACGTGCGCTTTGTAGCAAGCATGACATTTCTCCTTCAAACGGACTGACATTCGGTGCCGGTTGATTCCGGCGTGAAAGCACTTCACCTTTGCGGGGCTAAGTCCTTATGCCAGCTATTCGGAGGTGTGGGCTGCAGGGATGGGTGAGTTTCAAAAATTAATTTGGAAGCGCCTCAACACCCGACCGCGTTGGAAGATCCCGACGCCGGATGGCGGCGTGGGTGCCGACATTGCCGCTCAAAGGTGGTCGGTTCTTGCGGAGCTCATCCGGTGGGCTTCCTCCATCAACAACTTGCCGAGGAATTCCTGGCGTTCAGGACGGAACCGCGGCTCGATGCCGGTAAGGGACAAGGCGCCGACCGGCCTGCCCTGTTGGTCGAAGACGGCGGCCGCCATCCCCCAACTTCCCTCCAGGACCAACCCGGGATTCACCGAGTACCCGGCAAATCGGGTTTGCTCAAGGTTCCGGCGCACCACGCCCTCGCTGTGGCCGGCAGCGAACTCCCCCGCGTGCTGTTCCCACCCGGAGAGGATCACTTGCTGTTCCTCGTCCGTCAGGAAGGCCATGATCGCCGTGCCGGCCGACGCCACGCCAAGCGGGAACCGGACGCCCTCGTGCAACACGAAGGAGCGCACAGGGAAGCTGCCTTCCTCTCGGAGCACGCACACGGTTTCGTGGCCACGACGGATGGAATAGAAGGCGCTTTCGCCGCTCTCCTCGGCCAGACGTCGCAGGCTGGGCCGGGCCAGGTCCTCAAACGGGAACCGGGCCGCCGCAACGGACCCCAGCAGGAAGATCTCAGGCCCCAGGATCCAGTTGCCGGTCCGTTGGTCATGATCCAGCAGGCCTTCAGCCGCGAGCGATGCGAGCAAGCGATGCACCGTCGGGCGCGTCAGTCCGGACTCGCGGACCAGGCCAGCAATGGACATGCCCTCCGGCTTGCGTCCCACGAGCCGGAGGAGCGCGGCTACCCGCCCCACCACCTGGGCGCCCTGCACGGGCTTTGCGTGCGGCTGTTGGGTCGGCACCTCTCCTCCTTCCAAAGATTTCCTCCACAATGTGGACACCTCCAAGAGTACCGTCCACACTGTGCGAGGTCAGCGCGGCTGGCCACACGACGCCATTGACCCTTCCCTCAGGGCCACCATATGCTCCTAAGCCAAACGACTAGTTCAGACTTGCCCGGCGCAGTGTCCACAAAGTGGATATGTGCTGGGTGACCTTACTCAAAGACGAGGACAAAGCCATGGCCAAAATCCATCCCAGCTCAGCCGTTGCACTGCAGGACGTCCTGCGCGACGGCCAGACGATCGCCGTCGGAGGTTTCGGGCTCAGCGGCATCCCCGCGGACCTGATCGACGCCGTCCGCGATTCGGGGGTCAAGGACCTGACAGTGGTCTCCAACAACATGGGCATTGACGGCAAGGGGCTCGGTGTCCTCATCGAAGCGGGCCAGGTCCGCAAGGTCATCGCCTCCTACGTGGGCGAGAACAAGCTCTTCGCCGAGCAGTACCTCTCGGGCCAGCTTGAGGTCGAGTTCGCTCCGCAGGGCACCCTCGCCGAGCGCCTCCGCGCCGGCGGCGCCGGGATTCCGGCCTTCTACACGCGGACCGGCGTCGGAACCTTGGTTGCCGAGGGCAAGCCGCTCGAGGAGTTCGACGGCGCGACGTACGTCCGCGAGCGCGGGATCGTCGCCGACGTCGCACTGGTCCACGCGCACACCGCGGACACGGACGGCAACCTGATCTACCGGTACACGGCCCGGAACTTCAACCCCGTAGTGGCGACGGCGGGCATTGTGACCATTGCCGAGGCCGAAGTGATCGTGCAGCCCGGCGAATTGGATCCCAACCACATCGTGACACCCGGCGTCTACGTCCAGCGGCTGGTCCAGGCGAGCGGCCGGCCCAAGGACATCGAGCAGCGCACCGTGCGGACCCGCACTGAAGCCCTGGCCGTTTAAGCACCCACCAGCGAAGGAGCACCACCATGGCATGGACCCGAGACGAAATGGCCGCCATTGCGGCCGAGGAACTCCACGACGGCGACTACGTCAACCTCGGCATCGGCATTCCCACCCTCGTCGCCAACAACCTGCCCGACGGCGTGCGGGTTGTCCTGCAAAGCGAGAACGGCCTACTCGGCATGGGGCCTTTCCCGTATGAAGGCGAGGAAGACGCCGACCTCATCAACGCCGGCAAGCAGACCGTCACGGTCCTGCCCGGCGGCAGCATCTTCGACTCCGCGACGTCCTTCGGGATGATCCGCGGCGGACATGTCAAGGTTGCCATCCTCGGCGCCATGCAGGTTTCCGGCAACGGCGACCTCGCCAATTGGACCATTCCGGGAAAGATGGTCAAGGGCATGGGCGGTGCCATGGACCTGGTGGCCGGCACTCCGCGCGTCGTGGTCCTCACCGAACACAACGCCAAGGACGGGAGCGCGAAGATCGTCCGCGAATGCACCCTGCCGTTGACCGGCCTGGGGGTGGTGGACCGGATCGTGAGTGACCTCGCGGTGTTTGACCTTGTGCGGAACGACGGCGGCGGGCGGCAGCTCACCCTTACCCGCCTCGCCCCCGGGGTCACCGTGGAGGAACTCCGCGATAAAACGGAGGCCGCGTTCGCCGTCGCATTGGAAACCACCTCCGCTCTCGAAGGAGCAACAGCATGAGCCTGAAAGACCAGTTCGGCAAAGATGTCCTCCTTACCGGCTGGGGACACAGCAAGTTCGGCAAACTCACGGACGAGACGCTGGAGTCCTTGATCGTCCAGGTGTCAGCGGAGGCCATCCGGAACTCCGGACTCGAGCCACGGGACATCGACGAGATCTACCTCGGCCAGTTCAACTCAGGCATGCAGCCCCTGGGCTTCACGTCCTCCCTGGCCCTGCAACTGTCCGAGGACCTGGCGAACGTGCCCGCAACCAGGACCGAGAACGCCTGCGCTTCCGGTTCCGCGGCATTCCAGCAGGGCGTGAAATCCGTGCTTGCCGGGGCGGCCCGCAACGTCCTGGTGATCGGCGCCGAGAAGATGACCGACGCCGGAGCCGACGTTGTCGGAGCAGCCCTTCTGGGCGCGTCCTACGAAATGGCGGGCAAGGCCTCCACCACCGGTTTCACGGGGTTGTTCGCCGAGGTGGCCAAGCACTACGAGAAGCGCTACGGAGCGGGCCTCGCTGGTGCAGGTCTGGGCGACATCCTCGGATCCATCGCCGCCAAGAACCACCACAACGGCATGGACAACCCCTACGCGCAGATGCACCGCGATTTCGGCGAGGAGTTCTGTCGGACGGTTTCAGAGAAGAACCCCATGGTTGCCGAACCGCTGCGCCGCACCGACTGCTCCCCCGTGTCCGACGGCGCCGCCGCCGTCGTGCTCTCCCTGGGCCCGGCGTCGGGCGCTGCTACCGAACCCGTACGGCTGGCGGGCTTCGGACAGGCGAACGACTTCTTCCCGGCAGAGCGCCGCGACCTCACCGAATTCGCCGCCACGCGGGTGTCCTGGGAACGCGCGCTGGGGATGGCCGGCGTCGGTATCGACGGACTGGACTTCGCCGAAGTGCACGATTGCTTCACGATCGCCGAACTGATCATGTACGAGGCCATGGGACTGACCCCACGCGGCGAAGGCTCCCGGGCCGTGCAGGAAGGCTGGGTCTACAAGGACGGCAAGCTGCCCATCAACGTGTCCGGCGGGCTCAAGGCGAAAGGCCACCCCGTGGGCGCTACAGGCGTGTCCCAGCACGTCATCGCAGCCATGCAGCTCACGGGCACCGCCGGCGCCATGCAACTGCCCAACGCGCGCCGCGGGGCCGTGCAGAACATGGGCGGCGTGGGCATCGCGAACTACGTTTCGATTTTGGAGGCAGTCTGAGGAACACCGCTGAAACTCCCCGCTCTTGATGCCCGACGTCGACTGCGGCCTGCGTAGTGGCGCGGGCCGCCGTCGGGGTCCAAGCCCAAAGGTGGGGAGTTCCGGCCGGCCCATTCCCCAGCTACCTCGCCGGGTCTAAACTGACCCTATGTCCGACACCGCAGGACGCAAGTTGTTTCAGCATTCAGGAACGGCGCTCATCTTCCGGGGAGCTTTGGCCCTTCTCTTTGCCTTCCTGGTCGCTTCCCTGCCGGTAGCCACGGTATTTGCCCTTGTCTACGTGTTCGGCGTGTTTGCCATCACCGACGGGCTCACCAACATGGCCCACTATTTCTACGACCCTGCGCGCCACTCCCGCTGGAGCCTGATCGGCGGCTTCATCTCGGTCGCAACGGGCCTCGTGGCCGTTTCCTGGCCGGGTATCACCGCCGCGGCACTGGGCGTCCTGATCGGAGCCTGGGCCCTCCTCCTGGGGATCTCGCAGATCATCCTTGCCCGGGACATCAGGACAACGGTCAGGGGTTGGTGGATCTGGATGCTGACGGCAGTGGTCACCACCTTGTTTGGACTTTTTGTGCTCGTCAATCCAGCAGCCGGATTCCTGGGCGTGGTGGCGCTCCTCGCGACCTACGCCGCGGTCAGTGGCGTTCTGTTGATCGCCTCCGGCATCAGGCTCCGCAGGCGCGCCTCCTCTTCTTCGGTGATGCTCGCCCATTAGCCCCAGCGGTAGCAATCCGCCCCGGGGGGATGCGCCAAGGCCCAAGTTCGGTAAGTTAGTGGCTGTGAAGATAGCTACCTGGAATGTGAATTCGCTCCGCGCACGTGCCGACCGCGTCGAGGCCTGGCTGCAGCGCAGTGACTGCGATGTCCTCGCGATACAGGAAACCAAGTGCAAGGACGACAACTTCCCGTGGGAGCTCTTCGAGCGCATGGGCTACGAGGTTGCCCATTTCGGCCTGAGCCAATGGAACGGCGTGGCGATCGCCTCGCGTGTAGGGCTCGACGACGTCGAACGCACCTTTGTTGACCAGCCCGCCTTCGGAAAGGCGGGCAAGGATCCTGTTCAGGAAGCCCGCGCCATTGCCGCAACGTGTGGAGGGGTACGGGTGTGGAGCCTTTACGTTCCCAACGGTCGTTCGCTCGACGACGAGCACATGCCCTACAAGCTCAAGTGGCTGGACACCCTGAAGGGCCACGCCGCCGCTTGGATCACAGAGAACCCCGAAACCCAGGTGGCGCTCATGGGCGACTGGAACATCGCGCCGCTCGACGATGATGTCTGGGACATCGATTACTTCCGGGCGAACGCGCTCACCCACGTGAGCGAACCCGAGCGTGAGGCCTTCCGGGCGTTCGAAGGGGCCGGTTTCACCGACGTCGCGCGCGCCTACACACCGGGTCCCGGCGTCTACACCTACTGGGACTACACGCAGCTGCGGTTCCCCAAGAAGGAGGGCATGCGTATCGACTTCGTCCTGGCCTCTCCCGCGCTGGCCGCCCGCGTCACCGGGGCGTCGATCGACCGCGAAGAGCGCAAGGGCAAGGGCGCCTCGGACCACGCTCCCGTGATCGTGGAGCTTGCGGACTGAGCAGCAACAATTGACGGAGGAGGCGGGCCCGCGATGAGCGGAAAGCTATACGGGAGTCAGGCTGGGCTGCCTTTCTCTTCAGCGTTGCGCGTCTATGAACCGCTCGAGGCATTCCCGGAAGACCAGCGGCAGCAGCTCGTGGCGAGCGGCACCCGCAGCGGTTCGCGGGCCGCCGTCGAAAATGCCGAGCTGCTCGCTTCCCTCGGCCGGGTCACGCGCAAGGGCGGGGATCCGTTCCCCACCGGCAGCACCGATCTTGTCCGCATCACGCGGATTCCCACCGGAGATCCGAACGACCCCGACGGCGGCCGGCTGCTTTACTGCCCCAGCCAGCTGGTCATCCGGGCAGGATTGGCTGCCAATGCCCTCATGGAAGGTATCCACGGGCCGCTCGCGGACCTGCTCATCCCCGTGGACCAGCGCGATCGGCACCAGGCACGCATCGACCGCATCAACGCCAGCCATGACGCGAAGCGCGTGCACACCCGGGCCTCGACGTGGGGGATCCCCTTCAGCTGGTTCTCGCTCTTCCAGGAATCGGACCGCAAGGATGTGGTGGAATCCGGCGGCCGCATCCTGACGGTGAGGGTCTGGGCCTCGCTGACCGATGCCTTGGACCGGGCACGCTTCGCCGTAGCCAACCTCGCCCTCGCCGCCCCGGACCTGGACATGCTGGACGACCTCACACAGCTCACCGAATGGCTCGAATTGTTCCATGTGCAGTCGATGGTCGAGCTGGATTATGGCGCCGTGGCGGACAAGGTATACCCGGACGAGTCACCCATGGACGTCAGGCTCGGCATCGAATGCCTGGCCGAGGGCGACATGACGGGAGCGGCCGCGGCTTACCGCAGGCTGGCTTCCCGCTGGATCCCCATCAGGCAGTTGGCCCGGGCTTCGTAGCTCCTCAGCTTCGTGGCCGGAACTCTTGGCCTCGTCAGTCCTTGGGGCGGGGCGGACCCGTGGTCTCACGGACGATCAGCCGGTGGGCTGCCTTCATGGAGCGTACGGACCCTGCGGCACCGGCCAACTCGTCCAGCAGCATGCGGGTGCCCAATTGGCCCTGTTCCACGGGGTCCTGGGCCACGGTTGTCAGGCCCATTGCCTCGGCGAATTCATGGTTGTCGATGCCGATGATGGACAATTCTTCCGGTACGCGGACGCCACGGCGCCGCGCCTGCAACATGGCTCCCATGGCCATTTCATCGGAGGCGCAGAAGATCGCCGTCGGTTTTGGCCCCGGCTTGCTCCAGAGTTCGTCGAAGGCTTCCTGGCCACTGCCCACGGTGAAGTTTCCGAAAATGTCCCATTCCGGCGGCATGGAAAAGCCAGCGCTTGTCATGGCATCCGTGAAACCGTCAACGCGCAGTCGTGGGACGGTGAAGTTCAGGTCGGAATCGTCCTGGCCGTGGAGCAGCGCGATCTCGCGGTGGCCGAGATTCAACAGGTGCATGGTGGCTTCCACCGAGGCGGCGTAATCGTCGATCCCGATGCTGGGGCAATCCTCCACCGGACCGCCGACAATGACCAAGGGGATTTCGATCCTCTGGAGATCGGCGATTTCCTCGGGGGTCAGGGACATACAGAGGACCAGGAGTGCATCAATCTGCTTGTAGACCATCGTCTTGCTGAAGAGCCGTTCCCGCGCTCCGCGCTGCCCGCCCAGGTTGAACAGGGAGAGGTTGTAGCCGCGGGCGTGGAGCTCACGGTCTACGCCCTCGATCGCCTTGAAGAAGAACCAACGGTCCACGTAGGGGGCCAGGACACCGATTGTCCTGGTGCGGCCCGTAGCCAGCCCCGAAGCGGACGACGACGCCACGTACCCGAGTTCTCCGGCGACCCGCAGGATCTTTTCCCGGGTCGCAGGAGACACCCTGGGAAGGCCTCGCACCGCGCGGGAAACGGTAGCGGTGGAAACGCCTGCGGCGTGTGCGACGTCCTCAATGCTGGCTCCTGCGTGGCCGCCACGCTGGGAGCGTTCACTCGTTTTTGCCACTTCAGCCCCCTCAGAGATTCCGTGCGGAAGCCGGGGGTTTCCTTCCCAGACGGCAGATAACCAGCGTATTCCCCCTGGTTGTCCTCCGCCGATTCCGCTCTATTTATTTCGGCTCGCTGCTCAACCGATGCGCCTTGACGTCCGCGCGGGGAGCCTCCGGCGAAGCCGAAGCATTCCCCACAGGGCCAGCAACACCGCGAGCAGGCCAAGTGCCCAGCCCAGTGCGGGCTGGGCCGTGAGTTCGGCGGCCACCGTGATGACCAGCAGGACCAAGGCCCAAAAACCGAGAAAGCCAATCACGAGGTCGAAATCTTCAGCCGATTTCACTCGCGTGTTTTGCTCCTTGGCCGGGCCGCCGAGGGACGGCCCGGCCGAATCAGGAGTTTGCGTCATTTGACCGCGCCCGCTGTCAGCCCCGCCACGATCTTGCGCTGGAAGACCAGCACGAGGATCACCAGCGGAATCGTAACAACCGTTCCGGCTGCCATGACGGCGGTGTACGGCTCCTGGTGGGCCTGTGCACCGGCGAAGTAGGCGATAGCCACCGTGACCGTCTTGGTCTGGTCATTCGACAGCTGGCTCGCGATGAGGAACTCGTTCCACGACGCGATGAACGCCAGGATGGCGGTGGTGAACACGGCAGGCGCAGCAAGCGGCATGATCACCTTGCGGAATGCCTGGCCCTGTGTACAGCCATCAATTCGAGCTGATTCTTCCAGCTCCCACGGCATTTCCCGGAAGAAGGACGTCAAGGTGTACACCGTCAACGGAAGCACGAACGAGATGTTCGGGATGATCAGCGCCTGATATGTGCCGTACCAGCCGATGTTGGTGAACAGCTGGAACAGCGGCGTCACCAAGGCCACGCCCGGGAACATCGATGCACCGAGGACGAAGCCGAGGACCAGGAATTTGAAGCGGAATTCGAGCCTGGACAAGGCGTAGGCCGCAAACACGCCGAACAGCAGGGCAACCACGGTGGTTACCCCCGCCACGAAGAGCGAGTTCAGGAGGTTCCGGCCGAAGTGGTTGCCCAGGTTCTCCGAAAAGACCGTGGTGAAGTTGTCCCAGGTGACGTGGGTGAAGAATGGCGTCGAGTCGAAGGTGTATCCAACGTCGCGGAACGCGGTCACGATCATCCAGTAGAACGGAATCAAGCACCAAATGAAGATGAGCGCAGCGCTGAGGTACGTTCGTCCGCTCGCCCAGCGTTCCCGCCGTCGGGCAGCTGTCTTGGGCGCGGTGTCAAAGCTCACGGCGGTCATTTTTCCTGTCCCTTGGTCTTAGGCGTGGCTGAGGCGACAGCGTTGGCTCCCAGGAAACGAACGAAGATGAACGCCACGAGGAAGATGATGAGGAAGGTGATCGTGGACAACGCCGCTGCTGAGTTGAATCCCTGACGGATTTGGTCAACCACCAGGATGGACAACGTCGTCGTGCCATTCGAGCCTTGGGTCATGATGGCCGGCAGGTCATACATGCGCAGTGCGTCAAGGACACGGAACAGGACAGCCACCATGAGCGCCGGCTTCACGAGCGGCAAGGTGATCTGCGTGAAACGCTGCCATGCCGAGGCGCCGTCGACCTTGGCCGCCTCGTACACTTCCGCCGGGATGATCTGCAGGCCAGCCAAAATCAGCAGGGCCATGAACGGCGTGGTCTTCCAGACGTCCGAAATGATGATCGCCCAGCGGGCCGGCCACTCGCTGCCTGTCCACAGGATTGCCGTGCCGAAAAGCTTGTTGGCGATTCCGTCGAAAGCGAAGATGAAGAACCACAGCTTGGCGGTGACGGCTGTCGGGATGGCCCACGGAACCAGGACAGCAGCGCGAAGGGCACTGCGACCGCGGAAAGTCCGGGCCATGATGACGGCCATCCAGAATCCGAGGACAGTCTCCAAGACGACGGTGACGGCGGTGAAGAAGAACGTCGTTCCAACGGCGCTCCAGAACTGGGAGCCAAGGGTGCCGGGCGCACAGGCTGCGGAGCCACATTGCTGGGCCAACCAGTGGACAAAGTTGTCGAAGCCTGCGGCTCCACCCGAGACGAAGACCTTGGTGACCGGGTCAAGGCCCTGGTCCTTCTGGAAGGCCATGATAATCGCGTTGACCACCGGGTAAACGATGACCACGGCGAGCAGTACCAAGGCGGGGGAAATCAACCAGAACGCCCACCGGCCTTGCGATGTGGCCGCCCGGTCCTGTCCTACTTCTTTTTGACCTTTTTTGGGTTTGGGGCTTGGTGTCTCTGGCGCCCGTTTAGGCTGCGCTAGGGTGGACATTTCCCCTCCTTCCGGAAATTGATAGCGTGCCCCTCGGGCGGCCGTTCGCTTGAAGCGCCAGCCGCCCGAGGTTCACTGGAGGTATCGCTATTGGCTGGCCGAGTTGATGGCCGTGTCCATATCGGTCATCGCCTGATCGACGGACTTGTCACCCTTGATCGCAGCGTAGGCATTGTCCTGGATGGCCTTGGTGACTGCAGGGTAGAACGGCGTGACCGGGCGCGGCACGGCATTCGAAATCGAGGTCTTCAGCACCGGAAGGTACGGCAGCTGCTGGACCAGGGTCGGATCGTCGTACAGGGAACCGATGACCGGGGCCAGGGAACCCTGCGTGGCGTAGAACTTCTCGGTCTCTTCACTGGTCATGAAGGTCAGGAAGTCCTTGGCCGTCGCCTTGTGCTGCGAGTAGACGCTGACGGCGAGGTTGTGGCCACCGAGGGATGAGGCGCCGGGGCCGCTCTTGCCCGGAAGCGGAGCCATCCCGAAGGTGTCCTTCACCTTGGAGGAGCCGTCCGTCTTGGCGAGGTTGTAGACGTAAGGCCAGTTGCGCAGGAAGAGGAGCTTGCCGTCTTCGAACGACTGCCGGCCCTGTTCTTCCTGGTAGGTCACGCCCTGCGTGGGGATGTTTCCGTTCTTGTAGGCCGTAACCAGGTTGTTGAGGCCGGCCTTGGCCGCCGCGGAAGTCACGGTCGATTTGCCGTCGTCTCCAACGATCGTGCCGCCGGCCGAGTTGATGGCTTCAGCCGCGTTCACGGTGAGGCCTTCATACTTGGCGAACTGCCCCGCGTAGCAGTCGATGCCATGCGACTTAGCGATGGAGCACATGCTCATCATCTCGTCCCAGGTCTTGGGCGGGGTGGGCACCAAGTCCTTGCGGTAGAAGAGGATGCCGCCGTCCGAAGTCTGCGGTGCCGCGAAGAGCGTGTTGTTGTACGTTGCCGTCTTGACCGTAGCCGGCAGCATCTTGGAGGTATCGATGCTCATCTTGTCCGAGAGCGGCTGCAACCAACCCTTCGCTGCAAACTCGGCGGTCCAGATGACGTCCACGTCAACGACGTCATAGTTGGCGTTCTTGGCCTGGAAGTTCTGGACCAAATCGTCATGCTGCTGGTCCGCCTGGTCGGACTGCTCCTTGAAGGTGACCTTCTGGTCCGGGTGCGCTGCATTCCACTTATCGACGAGCGGGCGCACAACGTTGCTGTTGTCTTTGCCCTGGACGTAGGTGATAGGACCCCGTCCGTCGATGTTTGCTGCGGCATCGCCACCGCTAGAGGCTGTGCTGCCGCCACCGCCGCCACCACAGGCGGACAGGGACATGGCTAGCACGCCGGCAACAGCAGCCGGCAAAAGGTACTTGCGTGTGTTCATGCTGGGAACTCCTCAGTGAGTGGACCAGGTATTTCCGCTGCGCGGTTGATGTGGTGAGCCTCACATTAGTAAGCTTCCGGGTAGTAATGCAAGCGTTTACACAAAAATATGTCTTCGAGAGGAATCCAGTGCCGCACTCCCCGATCCCAACCCCCGGTTCCAGCAATTCCGCGTGGTGGGCAAGCGCCGTGGTGTACCAGATCTATCCTCGCTCTTTCGCCGACGGCAACGGCGACGGGATGGGCGACCTTGCCGGGGTCACCGCAAAACTGCCGTACCTGCAGGAGCTCGGCGTGGATGCCGTATGGCTCTCCCCGTTCTATAAGTCGCCGCAGGCAGATGCCGGATACGACGTAGCGGACTACCGGGCCGTGGATCCGCTCTTCGGCACCTTGGAGGACTTCGACGCCATGCTGGAGAAGGCACACAGCCTCGGCATCAAGGTGATCGTCGACCTCGTCCCCAACCACACCTCGGACGAGCACGCCTGGTTCCGCGAAGCCCTTGCTGCCGCCCCCGGCTCCCCCGAACGCGGGCGTTACATGTTCAACCCGGGCAAAGACTCCAAGCCGGGCTCCGGGGACGGGGCCTTGGCCCCGAACAATTGGAAATCGATCTTCGGCGGCCCCGCGTGGACGCGCCTGACGAACGACGACGGCACTCCGGGCGAGTGGTACCTGCACCTTTTCGACACGAAGCAGCCCGATCTCAACTGGGAGAATCCCGAGGTCCATGAGGAGATGCGTTCGGTGCTGCGCTTCTGGCTGGACCGCGGAGTTGACGGCTTCCGGGTGGATGTTGCCCACGGCCTGGTCAAGGAAACCGGCTTGCCGGACTGGGAAGGCGCTGCCGCCATGGTCGAAGGTGGCTTGTCCGCACCAGGAGCCCACAGCGAAGCCGTCGAACCGCATACCGCCAAGCTGCACATCGCCCCCGCTGCCGACAGCCCCGCCGGGGCCGTCGCGACCGCCGTCGAGCACAAGGTCAAGCCACCGCTGGACCCGCCGTCGCCCTTCTTCGACCAGGACGGCGTTCACGAGATCTACCGCGAATGGAACAGAGTCCTCGCCGAATATGACGGCGACCGCATGCTGGTTGCCGAGGCGTGGGTGGAGCCTGCGGAGCGATTGGCACGGTACGTGCGCAAGGACGAAATGCAGCAGGCCTTCAACTTCGATTTCCTCCTGGCAGGCTGGGATGCGGAGCGCATGGCAGTGGCCATCGAAACTTCGTTGGACGCGGCCGGATCCGTCGAGGCTCCCTCCACCTGGGTCCTGAGCAACCACGACACCGTCCGGCACCCCAGCCGTTTCGGGCTGGCAGATCCCACCACGTTCCCCAAGGGAATCGCGGCGGAGGACGAACAGCCCGACGCCGATCTGGGCCTCGCGCGGGCACGCGCAGCCTCCATGGTGTCCTTCGCCCTGCCGGGCTCGGCCTACCTGTACCAAGGTGAAGAACTCGGCCTTCCGGAGCACACGTCCCTGCCGGCCGAAGCGCGCCAAGACCCATCATTCTTCCGGACGAAGGGCGTGGAACGCGGCCGAGATGGGTGCCGGGTGCCGCTGCCCTGGAAATCCGCCGAGGCCGGCTTCGGGTTCTCGGACGCGGCGTCGGCGGGTACGGGCGACGCCGCTACTGCCGGCAAGGCACCCGCGGCGCCCTGGCTCCCCCAGCCCGAAGAGTTCGGGGAGCTGGCGGCGGACCTGCAGGCCGGCGTCGGCGGCTCCACCTTGGAGCTGTACCGCGCAGTCCTGGCATTCCGCCGCTCTCACAGCCTCGGCTCGGGGACGTTCCAGTGGGCTGAAGCGCACGATCCCGCCAACGGAGTCCTGGCCTTCCACAACCGGGACGTCCTGGTAGTGGTCAATATGGGAACTGCGGCTCTCCCTGTCCCGGCCGGGCTGCGAGTGGAACTCTCCAGCGATGGCGCCTCAGGCGGGACGTCGATTCTCCCGGACAGCGGGGCGTACCTCGTGACGCAGTAGGATCCCTTCCCGACCTTCTTTCACACGGAAAAGGGGCCGACACGCAGCAAGTTGTGCGTGTCGGCCCCGTTCTGTATCCAAAGAGGGTCAGGAACGCGCCGTCATGGCGCGGAGCCTACTTGCCGCCCTTGAAGAATCCGGCGATCTTGGAGCCGAGGCCCTTGGCGTTCCCGGCCACGTCCCCAGCGATTTCCTTGGCGTTTCCTGCAACATCCCCTGCGAGGTCCTTGGCTTTCTCGGCCACGTCGCCCGAGAGGAATTCCTTGACGTGCTCCGCGGCGTCGCCGGCGAATTCCTTTGCGTTCCCGACCGCCTCACCGGCAAAAACCTTGACGTGCTCCGCGGCATCTCCCGCGACGTGCTTGGCCTGCTCAGCTGCGGCTTCGGCGCTCTGCTTGATGTTGTTGACTTCTTCGCTCATGGTTATCTCCTTGTTCCTGGTCCAAAGTGCTTTTGGTCCATCGGCTTGACTCGGACCCAAGGTCCGGTGCCGGCCGGGCAAGCCCAACCAAAGGGAAGAGTTCCCCCTACCCTTCAAACTATGGCCCAACGCGCACCCCTGCAACGCAAAACGCCTGGGAAAGCACATAGCCATCCGATTAACAACGGCTGCGGGTCGGCTCAGCGAACGCGCTCGGCCTTGCTGAACCTGGTGCGCGCACCGGCCCCGATATGAATCAACACGGGTGTCTTCCGCCCGACTACCAGGTCCAGTGCCTCCACCAGGCGGGAGACGTCTGCGGCCAGCAGGTGCGGGGAAACGCCTTGACGGGGCTGGACCCGGACACGGAGCCCGGGGCGACCGTTGACCTCGTACGTTGCCACCGTTACGCCGGCGAGGTCCGCGCGTTCCGCGAGGGCCGCCTTGAGCGCCTGCTCGGCAAGGTTGCCTCCGATATTGACGTCGCCAGGGGTCCGGGCGTCGTCGTATTCCGACACGATGAGGTTGGCGCGGCCTTTGCCCTGCTGCGATACCCAGGACACCATGAGCACGATCAGCACAACAAGCACCGCAGCTGCCGCAATCCAGAGCCAGCTTTCCTCCCGTCCTGGAATACGGGTCTGCTCGGAGAGGTACTTGGCGTGTTCCCAGAGCCCGGTGGACCAGCCCTGCCACCAACTTCCGACGGCGGGAACCGTGGCGAGCAGCATCAGGAGAATGCCAATGGCCAGCAGATTCAGGCCAAGGATGCCGATCAGGATGCGGTTGAGGACGTGCGGAGTGCCGTTCATGCCCCGATCACCCCGGACGTCGCGACGTTGACACGGACTGAAGGCATAGGCGACGGTGCCATCCTTTGAAGTTCATCCTCCACGGCCGCAAGTATCCGTTCCTCGCGCAAGGGCACGCCCGAGGTGGGCCTGACGTTGACCACAACCAACCGCTGCGAAACCACCACCATGACTTGCTCCTGGGTGACGTTCGCTGCGGTCCGGGCAACCCGCGCCAGCGCCGAAGCGATGACCTCGTCGTCCACCACTACTCCGGCCCGGGGATCCTGAAGCAAATGACGGGACTTCCGGCCGGGAAGGACCGCGTTCAAGAAGAAGATCAACCCAACCATGGCCACGACGCCGCCCAGCGCACCGAGCAGCAAGGGCGAAGTACCTCCGGGCAGGGCCGTGAGCCGTTCAGCGGCCGTTTGCGGATCGATGAGCCACGGCGGCTGGCCGATGGCGCGCAAGGCGGATTCGAGGAGGGCATAGACACAGGCCGCAATCACAAGGGTCGCCGCCAGTCCCGCCATTCCGGCGCGGGAGGAGCGGGTCTCGCGCTTGAGGATGCGCTGGAGTCCGACGTCGGTCCGGTCGCCGACGTCGGAGGTCCCGGGTGCCGGGACGCCGGGGGTATCGCCGTCGGCCGTATCCGCTGCGTGCAAAGTGTCCGGGTGGCCGCGGTCGGGGTGGCTGCGCCGGGCGTGCGGGGTCTGGGCGTGGCTCATTGGACGCGGGCTCCTTCGCTGACGCGTGCGCCGCTGATCCGGATGTCCACGCGGCTCAGGGTGGAACCGCTCAGCTGGGTGACACGCTCAAGGATGGCGGTCTTGGCAGCGACGGCCCGCTCCCAAACCGTGCCGCCGTATCCTTCGACACGCAGCGGGTCCCTGAGGACTTCGGTCAGCGAGGGCACACGGATCGGGGCGGCTATCGAGAGTGCCAGGAGGCCGTCGTCGTCCGACCACTCGGCGCGAACATCCTGCGCCGAGACGCCGAGCGCCTCGGCAGCGGCCGCCTGGGCCAAAGTGGTGAGGGCCTGGGTGCTGATTCGGTTGTGTCCGGCCAGGGAGACGGCAGGCTGCACAGCCTCAGCCGTGGAACTCATGACGACGAGCGGCGGCCGGTGAGGGCATCCAGCACGCTGCGCAGGTCAAGCTTTCCGTCCGCGGCGCGGCCCAGGAGTGCGCCGATGCCCATGAAGAGAAGGGCAATGATGAAACCCCACAGCCCGAATTGGAAGGCCATGAACGCCACGAAGGCGCCGATCCCGATCCCGACAACAGTCATGCTCACTGGAGTGGCTCCCTTTCCGATAATGCGCCTTTTGTTCCGGCTTTGACGGGCGGGGCAACGTAGACGTCGTTGATCTCAACGTTGACCTCAATGACTTCCAACCCAACCAACGATTCGACCGCACGGTAGACGGCCGCGCGGACCTGGTTGGCGACATCATGCAAAGGGTATCCATAGACGGCCACAAGATTGAGGTCCACGGCCACTTGGGTCTCTCCGACCTCGGCGCGGACACCTGCGGCATGGTCCTGGCTGCCGACGGCATCGCGGATGGCTCCGAGGGCGCGCGATGGAGCCGATCCGAGGGAATAGACGCCCGGAACGGCCCTGGCTGCAATGCCGGCAACCTTGGCGACGGCGGAATCCGAGATCACTGTGCGGCCACTTCCTGCCACCGTTTGCCGGTCCTCGGATACCGGAGCCCCAACGGCTTCCGGTTCAGGCGCGGTGTAGCTTTCCTGCTGGTCCATGTAGCCCTCCCCTTCTCTTGAGTACCACACTAGCGCGTGGCTAAGAGAAGGCGGAGACAAGCGGCCCTTGCCGTGAAATTCTGCTGGACCACCCCGGGAAATGTCCGGCTTTTGCGCACAAAGTCAATAACCAGGGCTTTTCCGCTGCAGGTTTTAAAAGAAGAAAAGCGCCAGCTCCGAAGAACTGACGCTTCCCAGTGGTGGCTCCGACCGGCGTCGATCCGGTGACCTTTCGATTTTCAGTCGAACGCTCTACCAACTGAGCTACAGAGCCTTAGGTGACAATGTCACCATGACTGCCGGAACTTCTTCCGGCAATCAGAGCGACCCTGACGGGACTTGAACCCGCGACCTCCGCCGTGACAGGGCGGCGCGCTAACCAACTGCGCTACAGGGCCTTGCTTGCAGTATCTCTACCGCGGTTGCGGCATCTCCACCGCTTTTTTCAAGGCTTCCAGCTTACCAGACTTTTCAGCCTGACTTGACCAGTTCCTTGCGTACCCCCAACGGGATTCGAACCCGTGCCGCCGCCGTGAAAGGGCGGTGTCCTAGGCCGCTAGACGATGGGGGCCTGGAACAATCCGAATTCGCGACGGCCGACAACGCAATGCGATTTCCCGCCTGCATACCGCTTCTCGCTCGTCCGAACTGGACTCTAAAACTTTAGAGCATAGTCGGGGATATTCCCAAATCGCCTTCCGCGAAGCGAAAACCGGAGCGAAAACCGGAGCGAAAACCGGGACGCAGCGTCCCGTTCAAAACCGCGGCGACAGAGTTGGCGGTTTCTTGTTGAAAGACGTCCGAATTCCGCCAGTCCGCCCAGCCCTTCCCGGGCTAGATTGGCATCATGGCCACAAGCACCCCCATCTCTCCGGCGACCACTCCCTCCCGGACCATCAGTAAGCTCGGCATCGCCGCCGTCATCGTCACCGTTGTCCTTTGGGCGTCCGCCTTCGTAGGCATCCGCGCCGTGGGACCCAGTTTCTCCCCCGGCTCGCTGACGCTCGGACGGCTGGTCGTTGCCGCCGTCGCGCTCGGAATTGTCGCCCTGCCCAGGCTCAAGCGCTGGCCGAAAGGCCGCGAATGGCTGCCCATCCTCGCCTACGGCGTCATGTGGTTCGCAGGTTACAACCTCGCCCTGAACGCCGCCGAGCACATGCTCGATGCCGGAACCAGCGCCATGCTCATCAACGTCTCGCCCATCCTGATCGCCGTCCTCGCCGGCGTCATCCTGAAAGAAGGATTTCCGCGTTGGCTGATCATCGGCAGCCTCGTGGCATTCAGCGGCGTTGCCCTGATCGCGCTCGGTTCGGGACAGCGCTCGACGGCGGATGTGGCCGGAGTGCTGTTGTGCCTTCTTGCCGCCGTGCTCGCCGCGGTAAGCGTCATCGTCCAGAAGCCCGTGCTGCGCACGTTCTCCGCGGCGCAGGCCACCTGGTTTGGCATTATGGTGGGCGCAGTGTGCTGCTTGCCGTGGGCCGGCCAGCTGGTGACCGAAGTGCAGGCAGCGCCCCTTCCGGCCACGCTTGGCTTGGTGTACCTCGGAATCTTCCCGACGGCCATCGCTTTCACCACGTGGGCTTATGCACTATCCCTCATCGAGGCCGGCAAACTCGCCGCCACGACCTACTTGGTTCCGGGCACCACGATCCTGATTTCCTGGGCGGTGCTCAAGGAGATCCCCACCATCTGGGGACTCGTGGGCGGTGTCATCTGCCTCGTAGGCGTCGGGCTGACGCGGCGCCGCTCGCGGAGGATCACCCCGCGCTAGAAGCCGGACGGTCCGGCGCCGCTCCCGCAAGGAAGCCGGGCCGGGCCCCAGCCGTCCTACCTCGCCATCCCGGCAAGGAGCTCCCGGTGCGTGGGCGGATTGGCTCCGGGCCGCCCCACCGTGATGGACGCGGCCATGGAAGCGGTCTGTCCGATGCGTTCGAGGACCGTGGGCGCAAGCCCTTGGCTGCCGCGCAGCAGCAGCCCGAGAATCAGAGCCGACATGTAGGAATCGCCGGCCCCGATGGTGTCCGCGACCACTGAGGTCACCGCGGGAACCGTCAGCTGGGTGTACGGCGTCGCCATGAGGGAGCCCTGCGCGCCCCGAGTCACCACGGCCAGGCCTGATCCGAGGCCCAGGATGTGCTTGGCAGTCTCTTCCAAGGACTTGCCCGGATAGAGCCAGAACGCGTCGTCGTCGCTGAGCTTCACCACGCTGGTCAGCGGCACGAGCTCCTCGAAAATGCGCCGTGCCTCGCCGTGGCTGCCCAGGAGGTCGGTGCGGATGTTGGGGTCGTACGTGACGATGCACCCGCCTTGGGCCTGCTCCAGGAGGGTCCTGACGACGGCGGCGCCGGGCTCGAGGAACGTGGCGATCGAACCCGTGTGGAGGATCTTCGGGGCGTAAGGGAGCGCGGCAGGAGCCAGCTTCCACTCGATGTCGAAGGTGTACTCCGCCGAACCGTCCGCGGCGATCTCCGCCGTCGCCGTCGCGGTCTTCGCGAGCGATTGTGAGCCCGGCAGGACAACCACTCCTGCGCTTGCCAGGTGCGCCGCGATGGACTCGCCCCGGGAATCGCGCCCGACCGCGGTCAGCAGCCCGGCTTTCACGTCGAGCCGTCCAAGGCCGTAGGCGACGTTCGCCGGCGAGCCGCCGGGGTATTCGGTCTGCCCTTCGGGCGAGTTGACGATGTCGATGAGCGCTTCGCCGACCACGACGACGTCGAGCGGCTCGGACGCGAGGTGCGAGTGGTTCATGCGTTTCCTGTTCCTTGCTTGGGGAGATTCAGTGACTGATGGTGGATTTCAGAAGCTAGTAGCCGTTTTCAGTGGCGCCGCCACGGAATGGCGTTCGACAAGGGGACATTCAAAGTATTCGGTACTGCCATCACGTTCCGCGCCGGCCAGGAGCACTTCAATGGCACGCCTGCCCATCTCGAGGAAGGGCAGTTCGAGCGTGGTCAGACCGGGCCGCAAATGCGGGGCAAGCGTCTCCTGGTTGTCGAAACCCACCAGCGACACATCGTGCGGGATGGACAGTCCAAGCTGGGCCAGCGCCTGGTAGCTGCCCCAGGCGGTGCGGTCGTTGGCGCAGAAGATGGCGGTGGGTGGCTGCGGACCGGTCATGAGCGCCAGGGCATTGTCGAAACCGCCCGATTCATGCCCGTCGCCGATCCGGTGGAGCCCGGGGTCGGTGTCGAGGCCGGCCTCCCTGAGTGCCCTGAGATAGCCCGCATGGCGTCCGGCGGCGGCAGGAAGCGCGCCGTCCACCGCGCCGATGTTGATCATCGCAATACGCCGGTGGCCCGCGTCCACCAGGCGTTTGGTGGCCATGTAGCCGCCCAGCGCCTCTTGCGGAGCGATGCTAGGAAAGCGTCCGGATCGGTCGCGGGAATTGAGCACGACGGCGGGCACCTCAGCCAGGACGTCCGGCACGTCGAGAACGCGGTGGTACATGGCGGCGTAGACCACTCCGGCGACCTTGTAGGACAGCATGGTTTCCAGCGACGCAGCCTCGAGGGCTTTGTCGCCGCCGGTGTTGACGGTCAGGAGGAGCAGTCCGGCCTCCCAAGCCCTTGCCTGGGCGCCTTCGATGATCTTGCCGGCGAATGGCGCAGTGGCCACGAAATCGCCGACGAAGCCGATCATTCCGGCGACGCCGTCCCGGAGCACTTTGGCGTGGGCGTTGGTCCGGTACCCCAGTTCGTGGGCGGCAGCATGGACCTTGCGCCGGGTTTCTTCCGAGAACCTGGTTCCCGCGGCGTCGTTGAGCACCAGCGAGACTGTGGCCTGGGAAACGCCGGCAGCCGCAGCGACGTCGTTCATCGTCGTGCCGGAACGGCTGCCGGGGCGGGTCATGGGCTGGCCTGTCTGCTCGAAACTTCGGGGGCTTGTCACAGGATCCGCACGCTTGGCCGGGCTTAACCTGGGGCTTGGTTATACGAATTACCAGCCCGGAAAACTGTAGCTGCCAGCACATCGTGCGTCAATGACCGGGCCGCGGACTAGAGTCAGAACATGCCCGTGAATTTTCCTCCCGGCCTGCCGATCGTTCCCGACGGCGATGCCCCCGGCGGCCCGCGCATTTCCTCCCCTCTCCCTGGTTCCGGGGTGGGTACTGGCGCTGGTTCCGGGGCGGGTTCCGGGGCGGCGCAGTTCGCCACTGTTCCTTTCGAGATGTCGCCGGAAGACTTCGAGGCGGCAGTCAGTGATGCCTTGCTCCTCATTCCGGACAAAGCGGCGCGGGCCATGGACAACGTGGCCATCGTCATCGAGGACGACTACATCCCGCGGCCCGGAGAGGACCCGGACACCGTGCTCCTTGGCCTGTACGAGGGGGTGCCTTTGACGGAACGGGACTCTTGGTGGGATGCCGGTTCCCTCCCGGACCGGATCACCATTTTCAGGCAGCCGATCCTGGATATCTGCGAGTCCCGCCAGGAAGTGATCGACGAGGTTGCCATCACCGTGATCCATGAGATCGCCCACCACTTCGGCATCGGCGAGGACCGCCTGCACGAGCTCGGCTGGGGATAGGCTAGATAGCCACCGTCCCTGTGGCGCCGTCCACCGTGATCGTTTGTCCCGTACTGACCCGGGAGGTCGCATCCGGGACGCCGACGACGGCGGGAATCCCGTACTCACGGGCGACAACAGCTCCGTGGGAGTTGGGGCCGCCCATCTCCATCACAAGTCCCCCGGCGGTCAGGAAGAGGGGCGTCCAGCCGGGATCCGTGGAGGGTGCCACCAGGATTTCGCCGGGTTCGAGGTGCGCGCCCACCGGATCCATGATCACCCTGGCCACTGCCGTCACCGTTCCCGCCGAAGCAGGGGTTCCGTGCAGCAGGCCGTCGGGCAGTGCGCTCCCCTTCTCTGTGCTGCCCGCAGCTGCAGCCCCCGTCTCGTGGCGAAGGAAACCGGCGGGCAGCGCTTCCGGTTCGGTGCCGTCGGAGAGCAGGACGCGAGGCACGTGGCGGCGCTTGAGTTCAAGCTCGTACGCCTCGCGCCGCTGGGCCACTACTTCGTGGAGATCCTTGCCGTCCAAGCCATTGCGGGCATCGTTGAAATCCAGGAAAAAGACGTCACCGGCGTCATCGATGATTCCCGCGTCCGCCAAGGCCTCCCCTACCTCCGAAACCTGGGCACGCACTGCGGCGAAGCCACGTACGAGGTGATACTTGGGCATCTCGCGGAGTCCCGCAAACATGCGTGTCCGTTCAAGTGCCATTTTCACGATCCTGGCGTGAAGCGGACTCTTGGACCGCGCACGTGCCACCAGCACCGCGACTTGCTCCACGGCGTCGCGCGCTGCTTTTTCGAACTGTTTGTCCGGCGCCAGGCGGGGATCGTCGAGGCGAAGGTAATTGACCAGGACTCCGATGATGTGGGTCGGGTCGTCGGACCAACGGGGCATGCCCAGGTCAATTTCGGCGACGGCCCGGTGCCCGTAGTCACGCAGGAAGGAGGCCAGCCCCGATTGCGCGACGATCGGCAGCCCGCCGTTCCGATACCCCTCCGCGAGCGCAGCTGGATCCCCGCCGGTGAATGCCGCCGAGGAAGCGGGATCGTCACGAATGCTGGCCGCAAGCCGCCATAGCGCAAGGTCCATTTCCGTGGTGACGTTGTTGGGCAGGCCGCGGATGATGGTTTGGAGCTCACCCCAGGAGGCTTGTTCGCCAAGTAGCTTCCGGACCAGCCCGATCATCGCGAAGCCGAGCGCCACCGGCGGCAGAATATTGGGCAGTATCGGGAACAATTCTTCGCGCAGTATCCGCTCGGCGCGGTCCAGCTTGTCACGGGGGGTGGCATCGGCGGGGACTTCATGCGTTGCATACAGGTCCTCCCCCAGCCGTTCCGCCTTGTCGAGGGCAGCGTCCGGCCGAAAGAGCGCGCGCAGCAGTGTCTCCGGAAGGTGGAAACGGAGCACGATCGGGCCAATGTGCCTGAGCAATTTGAAAGGCGTCTTGCTGGTGAGCGCGAATCGCGGGTCATCGAACAGCTCGCGCATGATTGCGGCCGACCGTGATTCCATGACGTCGAAAATCCTGGGCACGACGGCCCGCCCGGCCTTGCTCCGGAGCACCGAAGTGAAGTCGAAATAGATCCGCTGCCCCGCCTCGTAATAAGGCGAAGGGCCATCCCGTGGTTCGGGAACGCGGAATCCCGCGGCGACGGCTACCGATGATCCCATGAGCCTGATGCTGGCAAGCCCCATGGGAGTCAGGGGACGGGTGAGGCCTTGGGCGAGGCTGAAGCAAAGGTACGCGTGGGGACCGGGGATTGCGGGTTGCCGGGTCATTTGCGGGTAGAGCGTGGTGATAGGCCGGGCTTGGGTGAGCCACAGTTTGCCCTCGCCATCGATGGCCCATTCAGTGTCCTGCGGTGCTCCGTAATGCTCCTCGACGCGCTGGCCGAGGACAGCGAGCGCCCTGATCTGGGAGTCGGCAAGGCAGGCGTCCCCGGCGGTTTGATCCTGCACGGCAGCCGCGTCGGAGGTTCCGGACAAATAGAGCCTTTCGGTTCCGCCGCCAGGATCGGCGCGAATCACCAGCCTCCGGTCACCGATCATTCGTTCCGTGATCCTGCCGGTGAGCGAATCCACCACAAAGTGGTCCGGATTCACGGAACCCGAGACAACCGCCTCGCCGAGCCCGGGGTTGGCGTCGATCACCGCCTCGCGGCGCCGCCCGGTCACCGGATTGGCGGTGAACAACACTCCGGCAGACTCAGCGTCCACCATCCGTTGGACGACGACGGCGAGCGCCACCGTCGCGTGGTCGATCCCGTTGCCTGCACGGTAGCTGACCGCCCGGTCAGTCCACAGGGAAGCCCAGCACTTCCCGACGGCCTGCAGCACGGCGTCGATCCCCACGACGTTCAAGTAGGTGTCCTGCTGTCCGGCGAAACTCGCAAAGGGCAGGTCCTCGGCGGTGGCAGAGGACCTGACTGCGACGGGGACTTCCTGGCCCAGCGCGGAGTAGGCCGAGCGGACGGCTCCTTCGACCTCTGCCGGGATGCCGGCGTCGAGCACTGCTTCCCTGGCGCGGGCCGCGAGGGAAGCGAGCCCCTCAAGGTCGCCGGGGTCCACGGCCTCAAGGCCACTAAGAACGTCCTTGAGGCCTGCCTCGGGACTTCCATCGGGCTGAAGCGCGCGCCGGTAAGCCTCGGTGGTCAGGCAAAAACCGGGCGGGACCGGAAGTCCCGCCCAGATCATTTCGCCCAGATTGGCCGCCTTGCCCCCGACTTCCGGAAGCATGGTTGCCCGGATCCGGCGCAACTCGACGATCAGGCGCGGGCCTTCCCCGGGCTGTGCGTGCTCCGCCATTGCCGTCCGCCTGCGTTCACCGGTCCTTGGCCGTGCCGCTCATGCGGCGCCGAGCATGGGACCGAAGTTGACTCGGTCGGCCAGCCTGGGATCCTCGCGGTCGGGAACAACCAGCACGGGCCCTTTGGCATGGTGGAGCACTCCATCCGACGTCGATCCGAGGAGCATCCCTGCGAAGCCTCCCCGCCCGCGCGTCCCCAGCACCACGAGTTCGACGCCGCGGCTCACCTCCACGAGGACTTCCACGGGTGCACCGTCCAGCAGTTGTGTTTCCGCCGGAAGCTTGGGGAAGTGGCTCTTGAGCCACGCCAAGCCCGCGTCCAGCTGAACCCTGATGTCCTTGAAGAGCGCTTCCCTGTCCAGGGGTGCCGGAACCCACGCCAACGAGCCGCTGTACTCGGGAACGGCGCAGATGACGCGCAGCTTCGCTCCCATGCGCTGGGCCTGCTCCGCAGCTTCCAAGACGGCAACGCGGGCCTGTTCCGAGCCGTCCACGCCGACGGCCACCACATTCTCAATTACGTGGGGCCCGGCCTTCGCGCGCTCGGCCTTGATGTGCTTGTCCTCTGTGGTTTCACCGAACCGGTCTGCGCAGAAGAGCGGGACGGTCACGGTGGGGCACTTGGAGTGCGCCGGCAGGGCACTGCTCACGGAGCCCAGGAGCCTGCCCACGAACCCGCCCCGTCCCCTGGTGCCGAAGACCAGGAGCTCGGCCGTTTCGGACAGATCGAGCAGCACGCCGGAGGCATCTCCGTTCTCCACCGAGCCATCGACGTCGATGGCGTACCCGGAGACCTTCTCAAGGGCCTGTTTGACGATGGCCTCGGCGCCGTCCCGGATAACGGAGTCATCCACTGTCGCATAGCCGCCGTCCAGGCCGGAAGCCGCGAAGATGGGCACAGAGTAAGCCGTGACTACATGCAGGGGAAGCTGCCTGCGTTCGGCCTCGCGCGCTGCCCAAAGGAGGGCGCACTGGCCGTGTTCACTGCCGTCAACGCCCACCACAATTCCGCCCGGGGCAATGGACGGTTCCTCTCCGTTGCCTTCGGGCTCTGCTCGATGGCTCTCAGAGTGTTTGCCGTGCTGGTCCATGGGGCCTGCCTCCTCGCACTGCTGGCTGATGTTGCGGCTATTCTGCCAGAGCCCGCGCCCACAACGTGTTTCTCGCACACCTGCCGTGAGTTGCGGCCTCCAATGCTCACTATTCTCGTTTGCAAGGGCCGAATCAAGCGGGAAGAAGCGTATGTGGAAACCCGCCCGGGGCGTGGAAATCCACCGAATCGTGGCGGGAAAAACGCAGCGGCAGACATGCCGATGCCGGGGCTATCCAGCACGCGATTTCTTCTGTAATGTTCGAGGCACTGGTGACCGGGGATGGTGTTTTTCAACACATCAACGGCCATCATTCGCGACCGCTTGGGGACCCGGACGCCGACCCCCGGTGTTGCCTTCGGCAACGCACCTTCAAAGAGGAGCCAAGCTGTGTCAACCATGCCTGCTGCGAGTACGGAACGCACCACCGCCGTGGTCATCGGTGCCGGCATGCCCGGACTGGCCGTGGCCAGCGAACTCAGCCGCTACGGAGTGGATGCCATCGTGGTGGACGGAATGTATGTCCCCGGCCCCCTGCAGTCCCTCAACACCGGCATCCTGCAGCGCTGCGACGCCGCCGACGCCGCGTGCCTCCAAGAGCGCAGCGAAATCCTGAGGCACCTGCGCAACTACGCAGCCAGCCACGGCCTCGACGTCCGGAGCAGCACGCGGGCTGTCCGCCTCGATCGCCTGGACGAAGCCGCCGCGGGGACCGTGATTTCCGGAGCCGTGGTTTCCGACTCCGGGCTTTCCAACCCGACCGGACAGGATCCGGCAACGGAGGCCTTGGCAGCCCCGGGCGTTGTCTCCTATCAATGGGCCGTGCACACCGCCAACGGTGTGCTTTTGGCCGACCACGTCGTTGTCACCCGCTGTGGACAGAGCCAGTTGCGGCGGATGCTCGCCGAGCTTGGCATCGCGATCGGCCAGAACCTCGTCGCGGCCATGCGCGCAATGGGAATGTACCTGGTTGGAGTCGGCGAACTTGCCACACCCACGCCAAAGGAAGTCCTGCGCCAAGCCAAGGTGGTGGGACAGGCAATTTCCGCCAAGGTCCACCCGGACAGCGTCCACGGGGCCCTCACCGGCACCTTTGCAGCAATTCCTGCGCTGGCCTAGGGCTTCTTCTCCAGGCTGCCGGGCTCGTCCTCAGAGTCCTCTTCATCATCGGATTCACCGGAATCTCCACCTGCCAGCCTGCGCCGTGCGGTAATGCCCAGGAACACCAGCAGGCCCGCGGCCACCACCGCGAAGACCACGATGCTCCACGGGAACGGCTGGGAGGCATCGGGCACCTTCTCCGGCGTCGTCGTGGAACCCGGCGCGGCAGTGCCGGCGGTGGGTACCTCCGCCGAAGGTGCCGTGCTCGCAGCACCGCCGCCCGCCGTCGTGCTTCCTGCCTTTGCAGTGAAGGTGAAGGTGCCTTCGATGGGGTGCGAATCCGAGCTGACAACCCGCCAGACGACGGTGAAGGCTCCGGCGGGCGCGCCCGCCCGCAGCTTCTGCGACACCACGGTGTCCACAATCTCGACGGAACCATCTGCCCAGTTCCGGCCTGAGGAGTCGTTCACCTGGATTTGTGAGCCGAGCAGGAGCGGCCGGTTGTTGAACGTGACGGACACGGAGTCCGGAACGTTGGCGACCGTTGAGCCGTTGGCCGGTGACGTTGACTCCGCCGTGTCGTGCGCGAAGGCGGGTGCTGCCGAGAACAGGGCGGCAGAGAAAAGGACCGCTGTGAAAGCGACGACGACGGCCAGCAGCTGGCGGATAGGGCGCATGAGCGAATGACTCCCTTTGATGTTGGATTCCTTACAGACTAGGCGAATTCACGGGAGGACCTAAGCCTCGGGCATAGGATTTGAGAGCACACTTCCCCGATCCCCGGAGACCCCCATGCTCAAACAGGGCTCAGCCATCGACCGCTACTTCAAGATTTCGGAACGCGGATCCAACTATTCGCGAGAAATCCGAGGCGGCTTCGCGACCTTCTTTGCCATGAGCTACATCGTGGTGCTCAATCCTTTGATTCTCTCCGGGACGGACTCGAGCGGCAATTCCCTTGGCTTCGCCGCCGTCGCCGCCACCACGGCCTTCGTCGCGGGCATCCTGACGATCCTCATGGGAGCCTGGGCCAAGCACCCCTTCGCCATTGCCACCGGGCTGGGCGTCAACGCCTTCGTGGCGGTAACGATTGCCTCACACCCGGGCCTGACATGGCCCGACATGATGGGCCTCGTGATGCTTTCGGGCCTCACCATGCTGATCCTGGTGCTCACCGGTTTCCGGACCGCGGTCTTCAAAGCCGTACCTGAGGCCCTGAAGACCGCGATCGTGGTGGGCATCGGCCTCTTCATCGCCTTGATCGGCCTGGTCAATGCCGGCTTTGTACGCCGCATCCCGGACGCCGCGGGCACCACGGTCCCACTGGGCCTGGGCGTCGACGGGAAGCTGCTTGGCTGGCCCACCCTGGTGTTCGTCGTCGGTCTCGTCCTGACCATCGCCTTGGTGGTCCGCAAAGTGCGTGGCGCCATCCTGATCGGCATCATCGTCTCCACGGCCCTCGCGGCCATCCTGGAGTTCACGCTGCACATCGGACCGAGCTTCGACGGCAAGACCTACAATCCCCGCGGCTGGTCCCTGGTGGCGCCCAAGTTCACCGAGTGGGCCGCTCCGGACCTGTCCCTCATTGGCAAGGCGAACCCCTTCGGCGCGTTCCAGCACCTTGGCATCATTGCCGCCACGCTGCTCGCGTTCGTGATCCTGCTCAGCATCTTCTTCGACGCCATGGGCACCATGGTGGGCCTCGCCAGGGAAGCAGGCAACATCGACAAGCACGGAAACATCCCCAATGTGGACCGTGTCCTGCAGGTGGACGCCCTCGGCGCGATCATCGGCGGCGGCTCCTCCGTGTCCTCCAACCAGATCTTCGTGGAATCCGGCGCCGGCATCGGCGAAGGTGCCCGCACCGGCCTGGCCTCGATCGTGACCGGCCTGCTGTTCCTCGTGGCCATGTTCTTCACCCCGCTCATCAACCTGGTCCCGTTCGAGGCCGTCGCCCCCGCCCTGGTGGTGGTGGGCTTCATGATGGTGTCCCAGGTGGGCAAGATCCACTGGCAGGACTGGGGCGTCGGCATTCCCGCGTTCCTGACCATGGCCCTCATGCCGTTCACCTACTCGATCGCCAACGGCCTAGGCGCCGGGTTCATCTCCTTCGCCCTGATCCGCACGTTCCAAGGCCGCGCCCGCGAAGTCCATCCGCTCATGTGGGCCGTGGCCGCGGCGTTCCTGGTGTTCTTCGGGATCGGTCCCGTCGAGGAACTCCTGGGAGTCAAATAAGCCTTTCCGGAATACCGGACACCCTCCGCCTGGAAGCGGTACTTTTCGGCGCCGTCATGCGCTGAGCTTTAACCATGGAGATTTCCCACGCTGTTGCCGATGTCCGCCCGACGCCGTGGACCGGCCGCTTCGACGGCGACGGCGAGGGGCACCGCCGCTGGTGGCAGGCCGTGGCGCCCCACACTCCCGATGCGGCCGCCCCCGGCGCGACGGAAGCAGGCGCCCGGCCCGCCGTCGTCGTGGGCTTCCGCAGTGACGAAGGCGTGCGGCGCAACAAGGGCCGTATCGGCGCGGCGGCCGCCCCGGAGGCCATCCGCCAAGCCTTGGGTCCGCTGGCTTTCCACCTCGAGCGGGACGTGTTCGACGCCGGCAATGTCGTCGTGGAGGACGGCTCGCTGGAGGCCGGCCAGGAGCGCGCGGGCCGCGTGATTTCGGAACTGCTCGACGGCGGCAAGCTCACGGTGCTGCTCGGCGGCGGGCACGAAACTGCTTTCGCCAGCTATTTGGGCGTGGCAGGCTCGGAGGCTGTGCGGGGCGGCAAGCGCCTCGGAGTCCTGAACCTGGACGCGCACTTCGACCTGCGGGACGAGCCGGTGCCGAGCTCGGGAACGCCGTTCCTGCAGATGGCCCGGGCGGAAGCCTCCGAGGGCCGCGAACTGAATTACGCCGTCGTCGGAATCTCCGAGCCAAACAACACGCGCACCCTCTTCGACACGGCAGACCGCCTAGGCGTGAAGTACCTGCTGGACGAGGACTGCTCCGCGGAGGCCGTTCGGGATTTCGTGGCGCGGTTCCTGGACACCGTGGACGTGCTGTACCTGACGATCGACCTGGACGTGCTTCCGGCGTCGGTGGCTCCCGGGGTGAGCGCACCCGCAGCGTATGGGGTGCCGCTGCCAGTCATCAGCGCTGTGTGCAAACAGCTTGCCGCGAGTGGGAAACTCCTGCACCTGGACGTTGCCGAGCTCAACCCGGAGTTCGACATCGACTCGCGGACCGCCAAGGTGGCCGCGCGCTTGGTGAACACGCTGCTGGCGTAGGGCCTCCTGAGGTGCCGCGCCCACCCGTGCCGCGCCTGCCGCGCCTGCCCGTCCTGCCCAACTAGCTCGCATTTGTTGTCGTTTTGAGGGCTGAAAACGACATTAAGTGCGAGTTAGTTGGGTGAGGCTCGGCCTCCTCACCCTGCCGCCCGGCCCTTGGCCCGCCGGTGATCCAGCTCGCAGAATGACAGACATCCCATGACTCTTTGCTATCTTTTATGCAGGAATTGCCGCTCCCCCAACGCGGCATCCTGCAGAAGGAGGCCCCCAATGAGCACTGCCACGATTGAAAACAACGAGATCCATTTGTCCTTTGCGTCCGTCGACGAGGTCCATGCCGGACTTGACGAAGCCGTCAGCACGCTCATCGAAGCCGCTGCCGAAGACGGCCGCTGCGGGATCCTGGTGACCCGCCGGGAGCCCGGAAGCTACACGGTTGCCTTGGACGAGTCGGTCCCGTTCGGCCAGACCCGCGAGGTCCTCGCCGCCTAAGATCGATCCTAGAAATAGGTACAACAAAACCGGGGCTTGTTTCCCAGACCACGCCAAGAAGGCGCGGAATGGGAAACAAGCCCCGGTTTTTGAACTATAGAGTCACTACGCCCGGCGCAACTCCACGCCGTCGGACTTCATGAAAAGCTGCTTGGCGGCTTCGTCGGCGCCAGGTCCCGCGGGTTCAAGCCACACAACATTGCCGCTGTCCGAGACTTCCTGCACCTCCCCCGCCGCGACCACATGTGCGTGCCTTACGACTTCGATCCGCTCCCCCACCTTCAACGTTCCCCAGTTGGAAACGACGGCGGACTGTGCGATTCGCCTGGACAGGACTGTCCCGCGTGCCTTCATTGAACTTCTACCCCTTTGTGGATGTTCGCTACTTCAGTTGTGAACGGATATTCCCCGGCAAGCCCACGACATCGTCGGCGTGGACAATGCCGTACCCCATAAGTTCTACTACACAGAAAGCGCCCCGGTGGACGTATTGCCGAACATTTCCGGGGCGCTTCCTATTGTTCACGCGAACAGTATTTTGTTCGGCGTCAGGCGAGAATTCCGACGGCGGATTCGGCGGCCGCCCGCACCTCGCCGGCGCCTACAAGACGGTCCGCGGCTTCCAGCTCAGGTGAGAGGAACCGGTCGGTACCAGGACCGTCGACGACGCCGCGCAGCACCTCGATCACGGCGGTGCCGGCCGGGCCCGGGGTGAGTTCGCCACCGGACAGTTTGGTGCGGATGTCGAGGGCACGGGTGCTCGTCACGAGTTCCACAGCCAGGACGCGGCGCAGGTTCTCAATCGCCTTGCGGAGCTTGCGGGCAGCGTGCCAGCCCATGGAGACGTGGTCTTCCTGCATGGCGGAGCTCGGGATGGAGTCCACCGACGCCGGGACGGCCAGTCGCTTGTTGTCCGAGACGAGTCCTGCCTGCGTGTACTGGGCGATCATGAGGCCCGAGTCCACCCCGGGGTCGTCGGCGAGGAAGGCCGGGAGACCGTGCGAGCGGGCCGGGTCCAGCATGCGGTCCGTGCGGCGCTCGGCGATGGAGGACAGGTCCGCCACGGCGATCGCCAGGAAGTCCAGGACGTACGCCACCGGGGCGCCGTGGAAGTTTCCGTTGGAGGACACGCGGCCGTCCGGGAGCACCACGGGATTGTCGATGGCCGCAGCCAACTCGCGGGAAGCGACGAGTTCGGCGTGCGTCACCGTGTCGCGGACCGCGCCGGCAACCTGGGGTGCGCAGCGGAGCGAGTATGCGTCCTGGACCTTGGTGTCATTGATACGGTGCGAAGCGACGATCGGCGAGTTGGACAGCACGCGCAGCATGTTGTCCGCGCTTGCAGCCTGGCCCGGGTGGGGCCGTAGGGCAGCGTGCAGCTCCGGCAGGAACACCTGGTCCGTGCCGAGCAGCGCCTCGACGCTGAGAGCGGCGGTGATGTCCGCCGTCGTAAGCAGCAGGTGCAGGTCGGCGATCGCCATGAGCAGCATGCCGAGCATGCCCTCGGTGCCGTTGACGAGCGCAAGGCCTTCCTTTTCCGCGAGGACGACCGGCTCGATGCCGTGTGCGGCAAGAAGCTCGGCAACCGGCTTCTTTCCGGCGGCGCCGTAGAGCTCGCCGTCGGGCCCGGTGGCTTCGCCTTCGCCCATCAGGACGAGGGCGCAGTGGGACAGCGGCGCGAGGTCGCCGGAGCAACCCAGGGAGCCGAATTCACGCACCACGGGGGTGATGCCGGCGTTGAGGACGTCCACCATCGTCTGCAGGACCACGGGGCGAACGCCCGTGCGGCCCGAGGCCAGGGTCTTGGCGCGAAGGAACATGATGCCGCGGACCACTTCGCGCTCGACTGCCGGGCCCATGCCGGCCGCGTGGCTGCGGATGAGCGACTTCTGCAACTGGGTGCGGAGTTCGTTGGGGATGTGGCGGTTGGCCAGGGCGCCAAAGCCCGTGGAGACGCCGTACGCCGGGACTTCGCTGTGCGCGAGGCCGTCGATGTGGGCGCGGACCTTGGCAACCGTGTCCAGGGCTTCCTGGGAGATGGTCACCTTGGCGTCGTGCCGTGCGACGGCGACGACGTCCTCCGGCGTGACTCCGCTGGAACCGAGTGTGACGGTCAGCGGCTGGTGTGTTGTAACTGTCATTTTTCCTCGTTCTTCCCAACTAGCTCGCAGTTGTTGTCGTTTTGGGGTGCCATAACGACATCTAATGCGAGCTAGTTGGGGTTGTGGGGTCTGGTTAGTTGGTTTCCTGCATGGGGATGCGGACGCCGCGTTCGTGGGCCACTTCGACGGCGCGGTCGTAGCCGGCGTCGGCGTGGCGGATGACGCCCATGCCGGGGTCGTTGGTGAGGAGGCGTTCGAGTTTCTCGGCGGCGAGGTCGGTGCCGTCGGCGACGGAGACCTGGCCTGCGTGCAGGGACCGGCCGATGCCCACGCCGCCGCCGTGGTGGATGGAGACCCAGGTGGCGCCGGAGGAGGTGTTGATCAGGGCGTTCAGCAGCGGCCAGTCGGCGATCGCGTCGGAGCCGTCGGCCATGGACTCGGTTTCCCGGTACGGGGAGGCCACGGAACCGGAGTCCAGGTGGTCGCGGCCGATCACGATGGGGGCCTTGACTTTGCCTTCCTTGACGAGCTGGTTGAACAGCAGCCCGGCTTTGGCGCGTTCGCCGTAGCCGAGCCAGCAGATGCGGGCGGGCAGGCCTTCGAATTCGACGCGCTCGGCGGCGGCGTCGAGCCACTTGTGCAGGTGGGTGTTTTCCGGGAAGAGTTCCTTGATCGCGGCGTCGGTCACGGCGATGTCTTCGGGGTCACCGGAGAGCGCGACCCAGCGGAACGGGCCCAGGCCCTCGCAGAACAGCGGACGGATGTAGGCCGGGACGAAGCCGGGGAACTCGAACGCCCGGTCGTAGCCGCCCTTGCGGGCCTCGTCGCGGATCGAGTTGCCGTAGTCGAAGACCTCGGCGCCGGCGTCCTGGAATTCCACCATGGCCTGGACATGGCGGGCCATGGAGGCCTGGGCCTTCTTGGTGAATCCTTCGGGGTCGGCTTCGGCCTCGGTGTGCCATTCGGCCACGGTGATGCCCTCGGGCAGGTAGGAGAGCGGGTCGTGGGCGCTGGTCTGGTCGGTCACGACGTCGATGCTCAGCTCCCCGGCCCGGTGCCGGGTCAGGAGTTCGGGGAACACTTCGGCGGCGTTGCCGACGTACCCGACGGACCAGCCGCGGCGCTCTTCCTTGGCCTTGAGGACCTTGGCGATCGCGGCGTCGAGGTCGGTTTCGACCTCGTCCAGGTAGCGTTTGCCGGCGCGGCGGCGCAGCCGGGTCTCGTCGACGTCCACGATCAGGCAGGCCCCGTCGTTCAGGGTCACGGCCAACGGCTGGGCCCCGCCCATGCCACCGCACCCGCCGGTCAGGGTCAGGGTCCCGGCGAGCGGGCCCTCGGTGGAGCCTTCCGCGGCCGGGGCCCGGTGGCGGCCGGTGTCATGCCTGGCGGCCGCGAGTTTGTTCCCGACGGCGGCGAAGGTTTCGTAGGTGCCCTGCAGGATGCCCTGGGTGCCGATGTAGATCCAGGACCCCGCGGTCATCTGCCCGTACATCATCAGGCCCTCGGCCTCGAGGCGGCGGAACTCGGGCCACGTTGCCCAGTCGCCCACGAGGTTGGAGTTGGCCAGCAACACCCTCGGCGCCCATTCGTGGGTGCGGAACACCCCGACGGGCTTGCCGGACTGGACGAGCAGGGTCTCGTCCTTCTCCATGGTCTCAAGGGTCCGGGTGATCGCGTCGAACGCGGCCCAGGAACGCACCGCCCGGCCCGTGCCGCCATACACCACCAGGTCATCCGGTCGTTCGGCGACTTCCGGGTCCAGGTTGTTCATCAACATGCGCAACGGCGCTTCTGTCTGCCAGCTCTTGGCGGTGAGCTCGGTGCCGCGGGCGGCCCGGACAGGACGGGCTCCGGTAGTGAAATCGGCGGGTGCCATGATGACTCCTTCGTCTCTGGAGGTTGCTAGGTGGAAGTCCTTCTGTATCCAGTAGAGCCCCTCCGCAAGGGTCTTGGAATGGCTTTAGGGAGGGTGCTGTCCGGAATACCAGACTCAACTGGCTCGCAGTTGGTGTCGTTATGAGCGCCCAAAACGACAACAACTGCGAGTCAGTTGGGCGGGGCGGGCTAGGAAGGGTGGGGGCCGGCTAGGACGGGCGGCCGTGGATGCGGATCGAGAGTTCGTCCGCCGTTTTCTGGATCCGGGCCGCCAACGCGGGCCATTCCTCGGGCGGCACCCGGTCCTCGAGGAATGTCACCGCGACTGCCGCCGTCGGCCAGCCCAAATGATCGGTGACGGCGGCGGCCACGGAACCGAAGCCGGGCGTGACTTCGCCGTGTTCCGTGGCGTAGCCGCGCTGCCGGACCTGGTCCAAATGCGATGACAAGGCCGAGTACTTCATGATGGGCGATTCCATCTCGTGCCGGGCGGTAAAGGCGGCGGCGTTCGGATAAAGGGCCCTGACCTGCGATTTCGGCAGTGCAGCCAGGATCGCGCGCCCGCTGGCCGTGAGGTGGCTGGGAAGCCGGACCCCGACGTCGGTCACGAGGGACGGGCGGTTCTTAGCCCGCTCCTCCACGATGTAGAGCACATCGCGGCCGTGCAGGACGGCCAGGTGCGCGCTCTCGCCGATCGCATCCACGAGGGCTGCGAGCATGGGGCGGCCGAGCCGCGACAATGGCTCTTGCCGCGAGTACGCCGAACTGAGTTCAAAGGCACTGATGCCGAGCCCGTAGCGCTGCTCCTCATGAAGGTGCAGGACGAATCCGTTGGCCTCCATGACGCCAAGCAGGTGGTAGACACTGGACCGGGGCAGGCCCAGCGCGGTGGCGATGTTGGACGCTGCCATCGGGCCACGCCGGGACGCAAGCAACTTCAGGATGCGCAGGGTGTTCTCGGCAGCCGGGACCTTGGAAGCGGCCCGGCCTTGAGTGGATGGCTGTATGGTCATGGCTCCTCTTCGAGTGCACGGTAATGCCCGGCCCACCCCTTCCGCCCCCAAGGCGGCCAGGCGGGTGTCCGGGATCCCGTACTTAAGCGTGCGCCCAGCGGAGCGGATCGGAAAGCCAATCAGAACATTAAGATGTCTGGAATACCAGACATTCGCACCCGAAACAACGAATCGGCGGCGCAGCGTCTGAGAACCGAGACAACGATGTCCCGTGAGTCCCATCACAGCCCGCTCCGGAATGGTCTGCTGGTTAACAGTCCCCCTCCCAATGACGAGAAGGTATTCGCATGCAGCAAGCCCCAACAGCCGTCAGGACGCCGGCCGCCAAAGTCGTCGAAGGCGCGGTCACCACCGTTCTCAGCCGCGGCCTCAACGTCCGCCACATCCGCTTCATGGCGCTCGGTTCGGCCATCGGAACAGGCCTCTTCTACGGTTCCGCGTCTGCGATCCAAAAGGCCGGCCCGTCGGTTCTCTTCGCATACATGATCGGTGGGGCCGCCGTCTTCATGGTGATGCGGGCCCTCGGCGAAATGGCCGTCCGCCACCCCGTCTCCGGCTCGTTCGGCCAGTACGCCAGCCGCTACCTCGGACCGCTGGCAGGGTTCATCACCGGGTGGACCTACGTCTTCGAGATGGCCATCGTGGCGATCGCGGACGTGACGGCCTTCAGCATCTACATGGGCTTTTGGTTCCCGCAGGTGGACCGGTGGATCTGGGTCCTGGCGATTATCTTCCTCCTCGGCGCCATGAACCTCCTGAGCGTCAAGGTCTTCGGCGAGCTCGAGTTTTGGTTCTCGCTCATCAAGGTGGTGGCGATCATCGCCATGATTGCCGGCGGCGCTGCGATCATCGTGTTCGGCTTCCACTCCGGCAACGGCAGTGTGGCGCCGGGGCTGGGTAACCTCGTTGACCACGGAGGCCTGTTCCCCAACGGCTTCGGCGGTCTCCTGGCCTCGTTCGCCGTCGTCATGTTCGCCTTCGGCGGGATCGAAACGATCGGCATTACTGCAGGTGAAGCCGCCGACCCCAAGAAGGTCATTCCGCAGGCCGTCAACACCGTCCCGGTGCGCGTACTGCTGTTCTACGTCCTGACGCTCGGTGTGCTCATGAGCCTGTTCCCGTGGAACGAAATCGGGAACAACGGCAGCCCGTTCGTTCAGATCTTCAGCGGCCTCGGCATCCCCGCAGCGCCCCACATCCTCAATGCCGTAGTCATCACCTCGGCGCTGTCGGCCATCAATAGCGACATCTTCGGCGCCGGACGCATCCTCTTCGGGCTTTCCCAGCAAGGGCATGCCCCGAAGAGCTTCGGCAAGGTCTCAAGGCACGGTGTTCCGTGGATGACCGTGGTCCTCATGGGCGGCATCCTCCTGGTGGGCGTGGTGCTCAACGCGGTCATCCCCGAGGACGTGTTCCTCGTGATCGCATCCATCGCCACGTTCGCGACAGTCTGGGTGTGGGTCATGATCCTCGCCTCGCACGTTGCCATGAAGCGCGAAATCAAGCGCAAGGGACTTCCGGCATCGGAATTCGCCTCGCCGTGGTGGCCTGCGGCGTCCGTGGCAACCATCGCCTTCATGGCCCTCGTGATCGTGATCCTTGGCGTCTTCGAGGACACCCGCGTGGCCCTGTACGTCGGCGCCGTGTGGCTCGGGCTGCTGGTGCTGGCCTACAAGCTCTGGGTCCGCGGCGGCGGACGGTTGCGCGCCGAGCTGGTCGACGAAACAGCCTCGATGCCGGTGGTCGCCCGGCGCTCCTAGCGTCCCTGACCAGGACGACGACGACGGCTCCCGCCCAGCCATCGACCGTCACCGTCCTTGGAAATGCCCTTGGCATGGTTCCGCAGATCCTCGGCGTGCAGGCGATCCATCACCGCGGCGGGCGTTCGACGGCGGCCGGTCCGCCGCCGTCGCGGTCTTTATGGCGGCTGATCCGCGAGGGCTTCATCGTGGGTGCGAGCAGCACGGCGTCAGCCGGCCGGAAGCCAATCCACGTGCGAATCCGAGTCGTAGACCCGGCAGACCCGCACGCTGTCCTGGGCCGGACCATCAACAAGCTTGGTGGTGATCTTCATGAGAATGTCGTACGACGCGAGGCCCGAGGCCGCCGTTGACTGGACGGGGTTCCCGGAGAAGGCGATGGAGACAACGGTGAATGGCCGGGGCACCACCGTTCCGGTCACGATTGCGGAGTGGGCGGCATCGCTTTGCAGCCTCGCAGTGCAGCTGTCCTTGATACGTTGGATCCCGGCCGCGTCGAGCCCCTGTGCCACAGGAGCAGGCACAGCGGGAGCCGGAGCGGGCACGGCGGGAGCCGGGACAGGCGCATCGGGCTTGGCGCTGCCCGCCGGGGCAGGGACCGGGGCGGGTGCCGGGGCCTGACTTGAAGGTGCAGCGCCGGCCGGAGTGTTGGCGGCTGGACTGTTGGCGGCCGGCGCTGACGCGGAGGCACTCGGTGTCGCGGCCGGCGTCGCGCTTGCACCAGCCGCAGAAGCCGACGCACTGACGGTGACCGACGGCGCCGCGCCGGCAATCGAGGTTGATGAGCTCTGTGTGGCGTTGAGGGTGATTGCCCCCGCCAGCCCGACCGCCACCACGCCCGCAACGACGATTCCTGTCTTTGCAGCTCGCCTCATTGTTCCCCCTCCCAGACCTGACGGAACATTTGCCTTGAGCGTAGGGACTGTTCGCCCAGCCCGGCATGCGTAGCTCCTACCCGTCTTTTGCCCGGACTACTCGGGTGACCACTTGCTTGCCTTGGGACCTGCCCGAGTAGTAGTCCAAGTGACGTGAGTGACCCATGTTCCATAACGGGTGAAAGTCACTCATGTGTCACGTGTGGTCGGCGCCTACCTTTGGTAGATCGCGACTGCAAAGGAGTGATTCCGATGTTCGATCCGTATTCAAGGCACGCCGCTCGGATGCGCAAGCAGCGTCGCCGCGAGCTGGCTTCGCGACTGTGCCAGCTATATTCCAAGGCAGCCAAACACGCCAAAACGACGGCGTCCCCTTTCAAGGTGGGCGACTATGTGGCCGGTGACGATCCCTTCAACGGGTGCCAAGAAGGCGTCGTGGCTGTCATCAAAGGCTCGTCGGTTGGCTTGCATACCGTCGTACCAAGACGCGGCGCCGTGGTCTACTACGACTACCGCCAGCTGAGAAAGCCGTGGTGAACATGTCCGCTGCCGGCATTCCAGCCAACCGATTCATGACAATTGCAGAGGTCGCCGAAGCGCTGCGGGTTTCCAGGATGACCGTCTACCGCCTCGTGAACTCCCATGCCATTCATGCTGTGCGGTTCGGGCGGTCCTACCGCGTTCCGGAGTCGGCGGTCGAGTCCTACATCGAGCATTCCGCCGTTGACGAGGCCGGGCCTAAGGCAGCCGGGGAGCTGTAAGCGTATTTGGTCCAACGGAATCGCGCTCCACTGGAGGGCACTCAAGTTTTACCACCGGACTGCCCGCCGGCTGGTCGACACCAAGGAGCAAGCGCACGCCCGCGGCGCCGAGCTCGTAATGCGGCAGCGCGACGGTGGACAGTGGCGGCCGCATGTGGGCGGCAATGACTTCCTGGTTGTCGAACCCCACCACAGCCATGTCATCTGGAATCGACAGGCCGTGTTGCTTCAACCCGTCGTACAGACCCATCGCCATGCGGTCGTTGTAGCAGAAGACTGCCGTGACGTCCCGTTTAAGGAGTTCCTCGACTGCTCCGTAGCCGCCTTCCTGGTCCGGATAGGCGTCGAACACGAGGTGCGGATCGAATGCGATTCCAGCAGATTCGAGCGCTTCCCGGTAGCCCTGGAGGCGGCCATCCTTCGCCGGGGCAGGAATCGTGGCGTTGATGAACGCGATCCGTCGGTGTCCCTTCCGCACAAGGATTTCGGTGGCTTCCCGTCCGCCGTGGACTTCATCCGGGACCACCGCCAGGGCGTCGGAGTCCGGGGAGAAGCAGTTCACCAGCACGAAGTCGGTCTCTTGCAACGCGGCAGGGATGTCGGTTGGGCGGTGGAACCAGGTGGAGTACAGGATGCCGCGGACTTTGTGCTCGAGCATCATTGAGATGGCGTCTTTTTCCACGGGTTCGTCGCCTTCGGTGTTGGCAACCAAAAGCACGAATCCGTGCTTCCAGGCTTCGTCCTGGGCGCCGTGGATGATTTGTCCCGCGAAGGGAGTCGTGGCGATCGCGTCGGCGACGAGGCCGATGAATCGTGAACTGCCGCTCACGAGGTTCTTCGCGAGGGCGTTCGGGCGGTACCCCAGTTCGCGGATGGTGTCCAGGACGCGTTTGCGGGTCCCGGCGCCGATCCTGGCGTCTTTCTTGTTGTTGACGACGAGGGAAACCGTGGCAACGGAAACTCCAGCCCCTTCCGCTACCTCACGCATCGTGACCGGATGGCTCGTCCTCGGAGTTGCCGGTGGATGCGAGGGGTTAACCTCGGGTTCTGTCAAGCTTTTCTCAGACGTCATTGGCCCTCCCCTCACAGTCTATCCAGTGCCCGTGCCCTCACCCTTTCGTGGCCCCGCTCTCGAGTCCTTGGATCATCGCCTTGTTGAGGACGAGGAACACGAGCAGCAAAGGCGTGATGGTGATGCAGACAGCGGCGAACGTCGCAGTCCAGTCGACCTTGCCCATTGCGCCGATGTAGTTCTGCAGCCCCAGCGGGATGGTCTTGAGCCCTTCGGAAAGCACGAAGGTGTTCGCGAAAATGAAGTCGTTCCAGATGAAGATGCTGTTCACCAGGACAACTGTCACCACCGTGTTGGTCGAGAGCGGAAGCGTGATCAGCCCGAAGATCCGGTACGGTCCGGCTCCGTCCAGGGAAGCCGCCTCGTAGGTCTCCCGGGGAATGTATTCAAAGAACGAAGAGAAGAGGTAGATCGACATGGGAAGGGCGAACCCGGCCAAGGGAATGATCATCGATTGGTAGGTGTCCAGCAGGTTCACGGACGAGTAATCGATGAACAGCGGCACAAGCGCAATCTGCACCGGCACGATGATGCCGATCAGGAAGAGGCCGCGGACGAATTTGCTGAACCGGAATCCGAGGACCTGCAACGCATACGCTGCCATCATCCCCAGCAGGACAATGAGGAGGTTGGCACCCATCGTGACGATGAAACTGTTCAGGATGTTCTGGCCGAGGTTGCCGGTCTGGAACGCCCGGGCGTAATTGTCGAAGCTGATGGAGCTCGGCAGCGCGAAAGGATCCCCCGTGGCGAAGTCGTGCTCGTTGCGCAGGCTCGTGAGGAACAGCCAGGCGAGAGGGTAGACCTGCACGACGACGATGAGGACGATCAGCACCCTCGATAAGCTTCGGAAGACGTTTGGTTTGCGCCGCCGACGTCGGGGCGTCGGGCTGCTTGTCGGGGCCGGGACCGGCCGGGCAACCGGGGCTGTTTGCGCGGTCATGCGTCAGCCTTTCGTTTGAGCATGAGCAGGATGAATCCGACGGCGACGAGGCACTCGACAACGATGAACACCGAGATGGTGCTGGCGTAGCCGAAGTCGGTACTGGTGAACGCGGTTTTGTACATGTACGTGGTCAGCAGCTCCGAAGACTGGCCGGGGCCGCCATTGGTCATGAGGTAGGGGATATCGAAGCCGCGCAGGCCGTAGGTTGTGGCCATGATGGTGGTGGTGATCCACACGGGCCGGATGTGCGGGAATCTGATCTTGGTGAACAACTGCCACCGGTTGGCGCCATCCAGGCGTGCCGCCTCTTCAAGTTCCTGCGGGACGGCCAGCAGCGCCGCGTAGATGATGAGCATGTAGAGTCCGGTGAACCTCCAGCCTTCGGGTGCTGAAACCGCCGCGAGGACAGTATTGATGTCGGAAAGCCAGGGACGTTCAAGGCTGCCGAGGCCGATCCAGCCGAGGACTTGGTTGAGGAGCCCCACCGGATCGATCGAGTAGATCCGCACGAAGAGGAAGGCGATCGCCACTGTCGAGATCACCGCAGGCAGGAGATACAGGGTTTTGACGAGCTCGCGGCCTCTTCGCAATGAGGTCAGGAGGCTCGCGACGAACAGTGCGCCGCCCAGCTGGAGGACAAGGCAGATGGCGAGGTAGCCGAGGGCGTTGAAGAAGGAGCGCCAGAACACGCTGTCACCAGTGAGCATGTGCACGTAGTTCGCGAAGCCCACGAACTCCATGTCGCTGATGCCGTTCCACGAGAAGAAGCTGAGGAACAGCGATTGCAATATCGGGAACAGCACGGCGACGCCGTAGAGAAGCAGCGGCGGGAGCAGGAAGACCAGGACCGAGAGCCGTGATCGATTGGGAAGCATGGGAGTGCCTTTCGGGTGGGGGGCCTGGGCCCCCCACCGCTGCGTGTTATTTGAAGAACTTGGGAGCGTTCTGTGCGATGGTGCTGTCCATCGTGCTGGTGAACTCGCTCGGGGATACGTTGCCTTGGACCAGGAGGGTGAGCTCCTGCTGGAGACGCGTGTTGCTCGTCGGGTCAAGCTGCGTGTCCCAGGGCATGATCTGCTTGGTGCCGAGGTCGGTCGCCTTGTCGAGCGCCTTCTTGTAGAGCGGCGTCGCATTGGCGGGGATCGTGGTCTGGACGTTCGTGGTTGGGGCGAGCGCGCCCGTCGCGGCGTATTCGGCAGGGTACTTCGTGAGGGCGAACTTAAGGAAGTCGGCCACGAGCGGGTCATAAGTCTTTGCGTTCACCGCCATGCCGATGCCCGACGGAGAGACGTACTCATTCGCCGCGGTGACCGAGCCGGACGTGGTTGGGAGCGTGAAGAAGTCGACGTCGCTGCCGACTGCCGGGTTCAGCTTGTCCGTCGCGAGGCTTGAGAGCTCCCACGTGCCGATGTTATACATGGCGGCTTGTCCGGACGTGAACTGGTTCTGGGCGTCCGAGTAGCCCTGCGACGAGAAACCATCTGAGAAGCACTTGGACTGGCCCAAGGACGACAGCCAGTTGACGGTCTTCTGGCCTGGGGCATCGGCAAACTTGGCTTGGTTCTTCTTGAGGCTCGTGACGTAGTCGGGTCCGGCCTGACGGAACGGCTGGTAGGCCGCATAGCGCTCGAGAGGCCACTGGTCCTGTCCGTCGAGGGCAATGGGAGTGATGCCCGCTTTGCGCAGCGCCGTGCAGGCCGCGGGAAGGTCATCGAGCGAGGTGGGGACCGTGAGGCCTGCCTTCTGGAAGAGCGCCTTGTTGTACCAGAAGAACTCGAGCTCGAACTGCATCGGGATCATGTAGAGGGATCCGTCGTCGAAGCGTTGATAGTTCAGGGCCGCTGGACGGTAGGTGTCGTAGACGCCGAGGTCCTTGAGCAGCTTCTCGGCGTCGACCATCTTGCCTTGCTTGGCGAGTTGCTGGGCGAAGGGCGTGGCGTCGGTGTCGAAAAGCTCGGGAAGCTTGTTCGCAGCGGCGAGGGTTTCGTACTTCTGGATGTACGAGGGCCGGTCAGGGGTCGTGATCAGGTTGAGGGAAAAGCCGGGGTGGGTCTGGGCGTATTCATCGGCGATCTTTTTCATGATGTTGATGACCGCCCCGTCAGCCGGTCGGGACAGAAGCCACGAGATTTGCCGCGGCTTGATATCTCCGGTGGGGTTGACGTTGGAAGCGCTGCCGGCCCCTCCACCGCCGCAGGCGGAGAGGGCGAGGGCTGCGGCCGCTGCTACAGCGGCCGTTCGCATGAGTTTCTTCATGGGGACAATCTCCTTTGATGTGAACGGAAGCCTGGCGCTTGGTATTTAGTTGTCTGTGCGCTTACGTATCTCAAGTTCAGTGAGGGTGGTGGTGCCTTCACCGGCGAAAACGCCGATCCGGCCGTTCGGTAGACGGTAGATCCGGGTGCTCAAAGTGACCTGCCGGTCGACGACGGCGACGCAAAGATCCCCGTCCACGACAAGTTCGAGGGTGTGCTCTCCCGGGACGAGTTCGCAGGGGCGTTCCAGCTCGATCTCGAAAGGGACATCCCCGGAGACGTGCCATTGCGCGTCGCCGTTGCTTTCGCGGGGCCATCGGTCAAACACCATGCGTCCACGTTTCGGTTCCAGGCGGATGATGTAGGACTCGTCCCCGTCCGCACTTGAGCTGAGCAGCAGCCCGCATTCGCTGGTATCGGCTTCGATCTGCAGTACCGCCCGGGCGTAGAACTGCAGAGGGAGGACTTCAGCGGACACCATGGCGGTGTATCCGTCGGGGGCATGCAGCGTCACCGGAAGGTCGCTGCCGAAAGTTACCGGGATGTCGTCCCAGAAGCTCTCGACAAGTTCGTCGGCGAGGGAAAAAGCGAGCGTGCCGTCGTCGTTCTGGCGGGCCTCAAGGACGGACATCGTGCCCGCCCACTGCCAGGCGCCGTCGTCGTGGTTGCCCTCTTTGCTGGCGATCCAGCCGAAGAAGAACCGGCGGCCATCCCGCCCGGCTGTCTTCGAGGCATAGAAGGCGCGGCCGTCAACGGTGTCCAGCGCCGGCACGATCCAGGGCCCGTTTGGACTTTTCGCCATGCGGTAGCGGGTGGTGAAGGACTCGGAGAATTCCGAATAGACCAGGTACCACCAGTCGCCCCACGCGAAAACGTCCGGGCATTCGTGCGTGATGTACCGGCGCGGATCCCAGAACGGCTCGGCCTGCTTCCAATCCATCAGGTCCGGGGAGACGCATTGGGCGATCACTCCGCGACGGCGGGCCGGACCGTCCGAATGCCGTGCTGCCAGCAGCATTCGCCACAGACCGCTTGCCTCGTCCTTGAAAACGAAGGGATCGCGCCAGTCGCCGGATTCGTAGCCCACCGGGGCGCCGAAGGTCCGTTCAGGATGCTTGGCCCACGTCAGCATTCCGTCCGTGCTCGTGGCGTGCATGACGAGTTGCAGCGGGGCTCCGTCGGCGCCGAGGTGCCGGGGATTCTGTCCCGTGTAGAACAGGTGGTGGATTCCGGCATCGTCGCAGACGACGCTGCCCGTGTAGGCGTTGAAATCCGATTCGCCCTCCCCGCCGTGACGCAGCGATACTCCCTGGTCCTCGAACCGCGTGAGGTCTTTGGTGGTCACGAGATTCCAGGACGTTCCCGGCTTCGGGTTGTTCCTGACCTCGTGCAGATAGAAAAGCCAAAACTCCCCGTCTTTTTGGAACGGGATCACGTCTCCGACCCATCCTTCGGCGGGTTGGAAGAAGACTGAGTAAGTCATCGGCGTTGATGTCCATTTCTGCTAAAGCGTTTGATCACTGCAAGCGTAACCGAGGTCACACCATTGATCAAGCGTTTAAGCAGACTGTTTCAGCGGGTTGGTCCCAGCTGTTCAGGATCGGCTCGGCAGACGACTGAACGCTGCGGGAACCAGCGCACGACGGCGGCGCGGTGCCGCAGTTAGGAGGTTGCGCAGACCGCGCGGTTCCGGCCGAGGGACTTGGCCTGGTAGAGGGCTTTGTCGGCGGCCACGATCATGTGGGCAACCTCGGCATTGTCGAGGGTGCTGGGGGCGATGCCATAGCTCACCGTGGGGAAAGTGATGCCGTCCGGAGCTTCTGCCGAGGCCAAACGGCGGCTGATTTCGCCGGCGATGATCTCGGCGCTCTCCACATCGGCCCCTGGAAGGAGGATGGTGAATTCCTCCCCGCCATACCTCCCTACGAGGTCTGTGTGGCGGACCGAGGCCTGGCACGCTGCAGCGAAGGCTTGGATGGCGGTATCGCCGGCAGCGTGGCCATGGCTGTCATTGAGGGACTTGAAATGGTCGAGGTCGGCGAGGATCAGCGTGGAAACCGATCCCGCGGAGTGCAGCCTGTTGATTTCCTGGGTGGCCAACTCCATGAAAGCAGTGCGGTTCAGGAGCCCCGTCAGGCCGTCCCGGGTGGCGCGTTCGTTGAGGCCGTTGATGAGCTGCTCGTTGCTCAGTGCCGTCATGCTGAAGGACACGGTGACCAGGAGCACGATAGTGACCACGCTGGTGGTTGCCGAGCTGAGGTAGGTACCGAAGTCCGGGCCGTCGGGCCCTTCCACGAGGTAGGCGATCCCCCGGCAAAAGAAGAAGGACGCCAGCACTCCCGCGGCGAGCGCCAAGGAGCGGTGGGCCTGTGAAACGCTGGGCTTCAGCCGCCAGAGTTCAACTGTTGCCAAACCCATGCCCAAGGACATCATGGCCAAATACACCAGGCCGCCGGACCACACGTTGGTGGCGGGGTTCTCCAGCGCGGCGGCCACGGCGGTGGCGGCGGGTCCCGCGAGGAGCTGCCATCGCGGCGTCCGGAGCAACCTCAACGAACGCGAGCCCGCCCACACACTGAATGCACCCGCCACCAGCAAGGCATTGCCGAGGGGACCCGCCCAGATTTGCTGGGAAGTGCCGCTGAGCAGGTACGCCATGTTCCCCGAGAGCAAGAAAACGAGGGCGAGGCACCACCAGCCGCTGTACGCGGAGCGGGTCCGGCGGAACGATCCGAAGAACAGCAGGCAGAGCGTAAACGCGACAATGCCCAGAGCTATCTTCAAGCTGGCCGGATCGAGACCCATATGCGCTCCCCTCGTGCGCACCAGCCTACGACATTGAGGGGCAGTTAACGGGCGGACCAGCCCCCGTCCATCGTGTAGCTGGCCCCGGTAACCATGCCGGCGTCGTCGGACGCTATCCACGCGGCCAGCGACGCTACTTCCGCGGGCTCCACGAGGCGCTTCACCGCGGACTCCGTCAGCATGACCTTCGCCAGGACTTCCGATTCGGGGATGCCGTGCAGCAGGGCCTGGTCTGCGATCTGCTTCTCGACGAGCGGCGTACGCACGTACCCCGGATTGATGCAGTTGGAGGTGACTCCGTGCTGGCCGCCCTCAAGGGCAGTCACTTTGCTGAGCCCCTCAAGCCCGTGCTTGGCCGAGACATATGCGCTCTTGAACGCCGATGCCCGCAGCCCGTGGACCGAGGAGATATTGATGATCCGGCCGAATCCGTTGGCGTACATATGCGGGAGTGCGGCCCGGATGAGCAGGAAAGGGGCCTCGAGCATGAGGGTCAGGATGCGGTGGAAATCCGCCGGTTCGAACTCCTCGATCGGAGCAACCTTCTGGATGCCGGCGTTGTTGACGAGGATGTCGCAATCCAGGCTGAGGCCGGCGAGCGCTTCGGTGTCGAGCAGATCGACGGCCCAGGCGGTGCCGCCCAGCGTGTCGGCGAGCGCCGCGGCTCCGTCGGCATCGACGTCGGCCACCACAACCTTCGCGCCCCGCGCGGCGAGGGCCGTGGCACATGCCGCCCCGATGCCGCTCGCCCCGCCGGTGACCAGGGCCTTGCGGCCCTCCAGGGTCATGCCCGGGCTCCCACGGGGAGTCCGTGGCGAACGGCGTCAGCGTTGTCGACGTCTTCCAGCGCCACGCCGCGGGTCTCCTTGAGCGTCAGGACCACGACGGCGGTGATCGCGCAGCAGATCACCAGGTAGATGGCGGTGGGCATCCAGGATCCGGTGTCCTTGAGCCACTCGGTCGCCAGCAGCGGGGCGAGCGAACCGGCGAAGATCGAGGTGACCTGCGAGCCAAGGGAGACGCCCGAGTAGCGCATGCGGGTGGGGAAGAGCTCGGTCATGATGGCAGGCTGCCCCGCGTACATGAAGGCGTGCAGGCACAGGCCGATGGTCACGGCGAGGACGATCACCACGGGGTTCTTGGTGTCGAACATGGGGAAGGCGAAGAACGGCCAGGTGGCACCGCTGATGGCGCCGATCAGGTAAACCGGCTTGCGTCCCCAAGTGTCTGCCAGCCGGCCCAGTTGCGGGATGACGACGAAGTGGACAACGTGCGCGATCAGCAGGGCGAGCAGCAGAGAGGAGGTGTCGTACTTGTCCACGCTCTTGAGGTACACGATGGAGAAGCTCACCACGAGGTAATACATGATGTTCTCGGCCAGCCGCAGTCCCATGGCCTGGAGGATGCCCTTGGGGTACTTGCGGATGACTTCGCCGACGCCGTAGCTGACGGCTTCTTCCTTCTCCACCTGGGCTTTTGCCTCAAGGAAGATGGGAGCCTCGGTCACGTGGGTGCGGATGTAGTAGCCCACGAAGACGATCACTGCGGAGAGCCAGAAGGCCACGCGCCATCCCCAGCCCAGGAAGGCAGCGCTGCTGAGGGTGGTGGACATGACGAACAGGACCAGCGTGGCAAGGAGGTTGCCGACGGGAACGGCGGCCTGCGGCCAGCTTGACCAGAATCCGCGGGACTCCTTGGGGCTGTGTTCTGCCACCAGCAGCACTGCGCCGCCCCATTCGCCACCCAGTGCGAAGCCCTGGATGAAGCGGAGCGCTACGAGCATGGCCGGCGCCCAGTAGCCGAGGTCGGCGAAGCCCGGGAGGCAGCCCATGAGGAAAGTGGAGACCCCGACAATCACGATGGTGAGCTGCAGGGTGGGTTTGCGGCCGAGCTTGTCGCCGATCTGGCCGAAGACGATGCCACCGAGTGGGCGGGCCACGAAGCCCACCGCGTACGTCAGGAACGCCTGGATAATGCCGTCAAGGTCGTTGCCGGTGGGCGGGAAGAAGTACTTGCCGAAAACCAGCGTTGCGGCGGTGGCATAGAGGAAGAATTCGTACCATTCAACTACCGTGCCCACCATCGAGGCGGCAACGATCTTCTTGAGGCCTGCGCCTTTGCCGGGGGCGGCGCCTGCTGCGGAGCGTTGTCCTACGCTCATGTCCATCTCCTTAGTGTCCACACTGACACGTGCTGTGATCCACAACACGAAATGCTCCAATGAGTATTGCCGCACAATTCAGGGGCTTCAATACCCAAAATGGCACCCTATGTGTGCAGAATTGCAGATATGAATCCGAATCCCGACGACCTCCTGGTCCTCCTCGCGGTATCGCGCTCAGGAAAGTTCACGACGGCGGCCCAAGCCTTGGGCCTGAACCACACCACCGTTTCCCGCAGGATCGCCGCGCTCGAGAAGGCGCTCGGCGGCCGTGTCCTCGCGAGGGCTGCCGGTGGCTGGGAAGTCACGGAGCTCGGTGCCGAGGCAGTGGGCGTGGCAGAGCGGATCGAAGCGGCAGTGGGCACGCTGGGACCGGAAGACCGCGCGCCGGACCCCATTGCCGGCGTCGTACGCATGACCGCGACCGACGGGTTCAGCGCGTACATCGCTGCACCCGCCGTGGCGCGATTGCGGCGATCGCATCCTGGCCTCACGGTCGAGATCATCACGGTGACCCGTCGGGCGCTCCAGCAACGTTCCGGACTGGACCTCGAGGTGGTCGTGGGCGAACCCCAGGTGCACCGGGCCGAGGCTGTGCTTTTGGGAGAGTACATGCTGGGAATGTATGCCTCGCGCGAGTACTTGGCTTTTCACGGCCTGCCCGGAACGGTGGAGGAGCTGACGCAGCATCAGCTGGTCTATTTCGTGGATTCCATGCTGCAGGTGGACGATCTCGATGCCCCGCGCCGGCTGGTCCCCTCCATGCGCGACGGCCTGAGCTCCACCAACGTCTTCGTCCACGTGGAAGCGACGCGCGCCGGAGCCGGCGTCGGTTTCCTCCCGTGCTTCATGGCGGACCGGCACCCGGACCTGGTGCGGCTGCTGCCCTCGGATTTCGCGGAGCTGCTCCCCTATTGGATGGTCCTGCGGCCCGACTCGATGCGCCGCCCTGCCGTTGCCGCCGTCGTGCACGCCCTGCAAGAGGAGACGGCCGCCCACCGCGAACTGTTGCTGGCGCGCCGCTGAGCAACATCGATTGCTGAGTAACGGTCGTTTTGGGCGCCCAAAACGGCAGTTACTCAGCAGTCGATGCGGCTGGCTGGGGGTCGTGCCGGATCTGGGCGCCGACGGCGAATGCCCGGACCTTGGCATCGTTCCAGATATGCGCCGGAACGGCCCCGCCGAGCAGCTTCCGGGCCAGTTGCGGATCGTCGCCGAACGGCTCGTGGCTGCCGGCCATGATCATGTTTCCGTACCGCCGCCCCTTGAGCATCGCGGGGTCGGCAATGATCATGGTGTGGGCGAAGGTGTCTGCGATGGTGGCGGCGTCCTCGCGGGCGTTCTTGAGGTCCGGAGCGTCTCCGGAATTCACCACGTAAAGCCCGCCCGGAGCCAACACCGTCGATGCGTGATCGTTGAATTCGCGGGTTGTGAGCGCCCGCGGTGTGAGGGCGCCGGCAAAGACGTCCCGGATGATGAGGTCGCGGGTGCCCGGAGTGAGGCCTTCCGTGACTTCCCTGGCTTCGCCCACGCGGATTCGCAGCAACGGGGCCTTGGGGAGATCGAACCAGCCGCGGACGTATTCGGCCAGCTTGCCGTCGAGCTCCACCACCACTTGGCGCGCGTCCGGATAGGCAGCGTGGAAGTACCGGGCAAGGGAACATGCGCCGCCGCCCAGATGCAAGGCCCGCAACTTCGGCTTGGACTCGGGCGGCCATTTGGATTCCACCAGGGCCGCTATCCAGCGCATGTACTCGAAGTCCAGGAACAACGGCTCTGCCACATCGATGTGCGAGCTCATGACGCCGTTGATCTTCAGGAGCCAGCCGTTGGAGTTGTCCGGGTCGGCAACGAGTTCGCAGTCGCCGGTGTCGATGTAGTAGACGCCTTCCACGGGACCGTTCGGCTTGGTGCCCGCCGGCACCTCGATGACCCCGGCAGCCTGCCCGGCGCCCCTGCCCTTGCCACGCTTCGCCACTACAGCCGCCTTCTTCCGGTCATCCTTCAACCCTAGTTGACGCCTCAGCCTTGCGGTCGGCCCCCGACGGCGGCACGCACCATCCGGATCTCAGGCAGTTCGTGCCAATCCGGCGGCAGGAGCTGACGCGTACCGTCGGGCTGGAAACCATTCTTGCGGTAGAACGCCTGGGCACGTGGATTGTCTTCAAGCACCCACAGGTATGCGGCAGCGTTGCCGACAACGGCGTCGAGCAATGCTTGCCCCACTCCCAAACCGTGCACGCGACGCAAGGTGTAGATCATCTGCAGTTCCACGTCGCATGGCCCGTCCTCATCGCGGGACTGACCGGAAGAAGCGATACCCACAAGTGCTCCGTCGGCGTCGTGGGCGAGGATCGGCTTGTACGAGCCCGCCAATGCTTCGCGCTGCCTCTCGATCCGCGTGTTGATGGTGGCTTCACGGAAGGCGAAGAACTCCTCGGGCAAGAGGTGCCCGTAGCTTTCCCGCCAGGCGGCCAAATGCATGCGCGTCAGGGGCTCGACGTCGTCAACCGTTGCGGCGCGAAGGGTAAATTCCATGCGCACAGCCTAGCGTCACACCACGCGGGCTATCGCGAAGCCGTCCCAGCCCTTGGATCCGACGGTTTGGATGGCCGTTGCGTCGAGTCGCGGATCCCTGCCCATCATCTCGAGTGCCCCTACGATGCCCGGAGCGTTCACCTCATCCATCGAAGGATCCAGGATGGCCCCCTCCCAGATGACGTTGTCCATCACGATCACCGTGCCCGGCCTCCCGAGCCTGATCGCCCAGTCGAGGTAGTTGGAATCGTTCTCCTTGTCGGCATCGATGAAGACGAAGTCGAACGGGCCGTCCCGCGTGGGATCTTCTGCCAGCGCCGCAAGGGTCTTCAGCGCCGGGCCGATCCGGATGTCCACTTTGTGGCCGATCCCGGCCATGTCCAGGTTCACCCTGGCGATTTCAGCGTGTTTAGGGAGGTATTCGCACGTGACCAGGCGCCCGTCGTCGGGCAGTCCCTGGGCCATCCAGATCGCGCTGAAGCCGGCCAAGGTACCGATCTCCAGCACGCGCCGCGCACCGGACAGCTGCACCAGCATCTTGAGCAGCTTGCCGGCGTTGGGCGCAACCTCGATGGGCGGCATCCCGGCGTCGAGGGCGGACTGCACCGCGTGCTTGAGCGCGGCGTTCGGGCGGACGACGGCGGTGGACAAGTATTCCTCGACGGCCACCCAGCCGGGCTGGGCCTTGTGTTCAAACATGGCCCCAGTCTGGCACCGGGCACGGGACAGTGGGAAGGACCTACTCCCCTTGGGCGATCGCCTTTTCCAGCCGCTCGACTTTGCCCGTGAGTTCTCCCGCGTATCCGGGCCGGATATCCGCCTTGATCACCAAGGACACCCGGTTTCCGTACTTGCCCACGGCCTCGGTGGCGCGCTTGACGACGTCGAACACCTCATCCCACTCCCCCTCGATGGTGGTGAACATCGAGTCCGTCTGGTTGGGGAGCCCGGATTCACGGACGATCTTCACGGCCTCGGCAACGGCGTCGTGCACCGAGCCATCAACGGATACGGCGCCAGCAGTGGGCTGGCCGGACGGGGCGACTGAAAAGGCAAGCAACATGAATCCAGTCTTTCATGGGCAAGAATGTCACAAAAGTGATTGGAGGCCCTCCGTTGCTACTGTGAGCAGCATGGACCGGCCCTTGGAACGTAAGCCACTTAGAGCTGACGCTGCGCGCAATGTCGACAAGATCATCACGGCGGCGCGCCAGTGCTTCCGCGAGCTAGGGCCGGAGGTTCCCCTCCAGACGATCGCAGCCACCGCAGGTGTCGGCCCGGCTACCTTGTTCCGCAACTTCGCCGACAAGGAACAACTCGTCTTGGCCGCCCTATCGCGGCAACTCAGGCTTCACGTGGACCCGGTCGCGGCGGAGTCCCTCGCGGGCATGGATGCCGCCGTCGGGCTCATCAACGTGATCGACGCCGTAGTCCAGGTTGCCAGCGAAGACGCCAACCTGCTGGGCGCTGTCGCCGGCCGCCGCGGACTCCTTGTGGGTATCACGGGCGGCTTGATCGATTCCATGGCTGAACTCCTCAGCCGCGGCCAGGGCCAGGGTTCGTTGCGCCGGGACATTTCCATTGAGGACATGGTGCGCCTTGTTGCCATGCTGATCGGCGCCGTCGACACCATGGAGCCGGGGTCGCGCGCCTGGGAACGGCCGGTCGCCCTGCTTGAGGACGCCATCCGCACCGAACGCCCGTCGCGCCCCCTGCCGCAGCAGACACCCATCCCCGGGATGACCTTCCAGTAACCAGCGCACGACGGCGTTGCCCACCGCGGCGACGACCGGTACCACCCGCGGCGGTTCAGTGCCAGCCGAGCAGCCGGAGCCCAGCGGCCGCTGCCGATCCGACGATGACCACTACCAGGAACGGGGCCCGGAGCCACAGCGCGACGGCCCCCGCTGCGAGCGCACCGAGCCGGGCGTCGAAGGCGAGGGACTGCCCCGATGCCACCGCATTGACGACGGTCAGGGACGTCAGCAGGCCGATGGTCATGGTGCCGGCCACACGCATCATCCGCGGACTCCGCAGCAGCTTCGCCGGCACGAAATAGCCCGAAAGCTTCGTCAGGTACGCCAGTCCGCAGGCGATGAGGATCCAGAGCCAGAGGTTCATTCGGCGTTCCTTTCGCGGCTGGAAGCGTCAATGCTTGGATGACCGTGCGGGTAGGGATCGACGTCGGGCTCCATCCCTTCGTCGCTGCGACCGTGACTGAACCAGCCGATGGCCCCGGCCACCACGGCAGCCACGAGAATGGGCACACCCGCTGGAACGAACGGGACCGCAACGATGGTTGCCAGCGCAGCAGCTGCGGCAATCGCCCAAGGCTCACGGCCCTTGAGTCGTGGCCAGAGCAAACCGAGAAACGCTGCGACGGCGGCGCCGTCGAGCCCCCATTGCTTGGGATCGCCCAAGGCGTCGCCGGCCAGGGCCCCGACGGCCGTGAAGATGTTCCACAACACGAAGATGCCCAGTCCGGCGGTCCAGAACCCGCGGCGCTGTTCGTCCGGATTCCGTTGGCCCGAGGCAGTGGCCGTGGATTCGTCGATGGTGATGTGGGCTTGCGGGTACCTGAGCCAACCGCGGGGGCGCAGCAGCGCGTTCATCTGCATCCCGTAGATGCCGTTCCGCAAGCCCAGCAGCGCGGCCGCGGTCATGGCTGCAATGCCGGAACCGCCCCCGGCCACGACGCCGATGAAGGCGAACTGCGAGCCTCCGCTGAACATGAGCAGGCTGAACGCCATGGTCTGCCAGAAACTGAACCCGGAGGCCGAGGCCAACGCCCCGAACGAGATCCCGTAGAGGCCCGTTGCGATGCTGATGGAGAGGCCCACCTTCACCGCCGGGGATTCGAGGAGTTTCATGCTTCCCGTTTCGCTCCGGCCAAACTCCATGCCCACAGGATCAAGGGGACCTGCAAGGGCAGCCGCAGCGTGTGAATCCGCCGCGCGGATGCGGTTCCGCCAGGAGAGTACGCACGGCGGAGCGCGTCTACGTGCCCGGCCAGGAAGGCCGTGAACATGAGGGTGGTGCCGTGGGCTGCGGCCTTGCGGGTGACAGGAATGAGGAGCCCGACGGCGGCAGCCGCCTCAAGCAGTCCGCTCACCGCGATCCATTCCTCCCGGGACATGACCGCCAATGCGCCGTTACGCGGCGCGATTGCGCCGCCCCTGCCTTGGCCGTCCTCGAGTGCGGCGCTTCCGACCGCGTGGTCCTTGCGGCAGAGATAGTCCGGGACGACCGGAGCGTAGAACTTCGGCTCCTGGAAGTGCTTCCTGGCGCTCACGAGTAACAGTGCACTCATGGCCGCCGCGGAGATTGTCTGGGTTGTCCGGGCGGACCACGAAAAAGGCATGTATTCATGCAACCACAGCCCCGCCCGGCGCGGTAACCGGAAAGGTGAAGAGCCGAGCACACACCGTTCACAATCGTTCAGAATGCTGTACTAGGTTCAACATAATGTATGTTCTTCCTTGGTCGGGCTTGGCTACGACCACCGCCCGCGTTCACTGCCCCACGAAATTCAACGAGGAGTTCCATGCGCATCGCCCGACTACAGACACCCTCCGGCCCCCAGCATGCAGTCCTGCGCAACGGAAACTGGGACCATATCGAGGATCCCTTTGCCGAGGTCCTTTCCTTCACGGGAGAAACCAGCTCCGCGGACGACGCCGAGTTCCTCGCCCCTGTCCGGCCTTCCGTGGTGCTGGGAATCGGGCACAACCTGGGCAACAACAACCACGTGCTGCCCATCCAGGCCTGGCACAAGTCGGTCCACAGCATCGCCGGTCCGGGTGACGACATCGTGGCCGTGCGCAACGCGGGCACGGTGAACGTTGAAGGCGAGCTTGCCGCCGTCATCGGAAAGCGTGCGGACAAGCTCACGGCCGAGAATGCCCTGGACCACGTCCTGGGCTACACAGTGGTCAACGACGTCACGAATGTGGACCAGAACCAGGTCGACGAGAAGCTCTTCCAGGGCAAGTCCGGCACCAACTACACCCCGCTAGGGCCGTGGATCGAAACCGGGATCGAGGATCCGGACAACGTGAGCACCGAGGTAGTAGTCAACGGCGAGGTCAAGGCACGCTCCGGTTCCTTCAACCTGCCGTCCTCCATCACGGAGTGCCTCGTTTACGTCACCGAATGGCTCACCTTGGAACCGGGAGACATCATCATGACGGGAGCTCCGAACACCTTCGTTGCCGTCCAGCCTGGCGACCGGGTGGACATCACGCTGGGCGGCATCGGCACCCTTAGCAACACGGTCATCTGACTCGCAGTTGTTGTCGTTTTGGAGCCCCAGAACGACAACAACTGCGAGTTAGTTGGGTGCCAGGGATGCCTAAAGCTGGGCCAGGACCTGCGCCGGCTTGTTCGTGGTGATCTCGTGGATTCCGAGGCCTTGGCACAGGGCAACATCGTTCTCCGAATCGACGGTCCACACCCGGAAGCGGCGGCCTGATTCCAGCCAGCGCTGGACGGTGCGGGCGTGCTTCCGGACGTAATCGATGCCCGGGCCGGCCAGTCCGACCTCACAGTCGTCGAGGATCCGCTCGCCCTCCTGCTGGGCGGCCTTCATCACGTTGGCCACGGCTCCCCCGGTGAAAGCTCCCAGTCCAAGTTCATCGCGCACATCCTCCACTGTGACGTCGTCCACGAGCTGGCAAATGTGCTCCGCAGGAACGAACTGGAGCAGGTGCTTGACTGAATCCGGGCTGAAGCTCATGAAGGAAACCTGGATGTTGTCCAGCATTGAGGTCTCCGCGTCCCACCCTTCGCTGGCCAGAAGCTCCAGCACGCGATCTTCGAGCTTGAGCTGGTACGGGCTCGGGTGCTTGAGCTCGATGGCCAAGCCGATGGCCCTGCCGGCATCGCGCAGGATGTCCAGCAACTCCGGGAGCGTCAGGAGCTGGTCCGACTTTGCGCCGTACTGGTCCGGAATCCTGGCGCCCTTCCAGGAGGAGAAGTCCAGCTGCCGCAGCTCTTCGAGCGTCTTTTCGGCCACCGGACCGGTGCCGTCAGAGGTGCGGTCCAAGTTCGCGTCGTGAAGCAGGACCACGTGCTGGTCGCGGGTCAGGTGGACGTCGCACTCGACGCCATCGGCGCCGTCGGCGATTGCCTTCAGGTAGGCGGCACGAGTGTGCTCCGCAAATGCGGCACTGGCTCCGCGGTGGGCGTAGACCTTGGGCCGCGTGCTTTGTTCCGTTTGCTCCGGGCGACCGGGGTTGTCAATCGTCATGGGGACACGGTAGCCCACGCCCACGACGGCGACGGGGCTACGCTGGGCACATGCAGGTGAACTCTGAACAAATCCCGGTGACGGACAGCGATAGCGACCCGACGGCGGAGGCTGCCCGGCACGCAAGTGCCAGGAACGGCTCCACGGTTGCCGCCAGCGTCGGGCAACGGAACGGCGACGCTGAAAAGGCTGCTGCCCTCCGTCGGATGAAATCCGTGGCGCTGGCGCTCCTGATTGTCATGGCGGTGGTTTTCACGGCCGCTTTCGCCCTGCAGAAGCAGTATCCGTGGCTGGAATATGTGCGGGCAGCTGCCGAGGGCGGCATGGTGGGAGCGCTGGCCGACTGGTTCGCCGTCACCGCCCTGTTCAAGTACCCCATGGGCTTGAAAATCCCGCACACGGCCATCATCCCGCGGCGGAAGGACCAGATCGGCGCTTCGCTTGGCGAATTCGTCGAGACCAACTTCCTGTCCGAGCAGGTGGTCCAGGAGAAGCTCGCGAGCGTGGACATCGCCCGGAAAGCCGGGACGTGGCTCGCATCCCCCGGCGGTCCGGAGCGGATTGCCAAGGAAGGTTCAGCACTGATCCGCGGCGCGTTCACCGTGTTGAACGACGACGACGTGCAGGCAGTGATCGAGGGCATGGTCCGCAAGCACTTGCTCACTCCGCCCTGGGGACCGCCCGTGGGCCGGATGGCCGAACGGATCTTTGCCGACGGCCACCACCACAAGCTCGTGGATCTTCTGGTTGACCGGGCGGCGGATTGGGTGGAAGCGAACCACTCCACGGTGAACCGGCTCGTGTCCGACCGTTCGCCCCTCTGGGTTCCGTCCTTCGTGGACGACATCGTGGGCGACAGGGTCTACAACGAAATCGCCAAGTTCATCCGGGCTGTGCAGCAGGATCCCGATCACCAAGTGCGCCAATCGATCGATACTTACCTCGGGGATCTGGCCCAGGATCTCCAGCACGATCCTGCAATGATTGCCCGTGCCGAGACAATCAAGACCCAGGTCCTCGGTGATCCCGAGGTCCGCGAGCTCGCCTCCCGCACGTGGGGAACCATCAAAGACGCGCTGCTCACCGCCGTCGACGATCCCGACAGCGAACTGACACAGCGTTTCAAGAGCGCCGTCCGGGACTTCGGTTTGCGGCTTGTCAACGATGACGAACTGGCGGGCAAGGTCAATGCCTGGATAGGTGATGCTGCGGGGTACCTCGTCAAAACGTACCGATCCGACATCGCGGGCGTCATTACGGATACCGTCGCGCGATGGGATGCCGAGGAAACCTCGCAAAAGATCGAACTCCAGGTCGGTAAGGACCTGCAGTACATCCGGATCAACGGCACGGTGGTGGGGTCGCTGGCCGGTCTCGCGATCTTCGCAGTGGCGCACTTGGTGTTCGGCTGACGCGGGTACCCGTGCGGGCATCGGTACCGGCGGGCTGAAGGGGACATGCCCGTCCCTGCCCCTGAGCATTGGACATAATCCGAACATGTCCACTCCACGTACCCAGGAACGCGCATGTCCAACGCGGCGTGGGCACGAACAAGGGACATGTCCACTCCTCGCAGCCAAGAAGGGGCATGTCCAGTGATGGGGATCCTCAGCCCAGGAAACGGATGCGCTGGCCGGGGCGGGCTTGGCCTAACAAGTCCAGGTCCGTGCGACGCACCACCGCAATCACGGGGTAGCCACCCGTCACGGGATGGTCTGCCAGGAATACCGTGGGAAGGCCCGACGGCGGCACTTGCAGAGCGCCGAGCACCATGCCTTCGCTGGGCAGTTCTTCGAGCCGGGTCTGGGTGAGCGGACGGCCCACCAGCCGGGCACCGATCCTGTTCGAATCAGGCGACAGGGTCCATTCCTGGCTGACAAGGCGGCGCCAGGAGTCGAGGTCGAACCAGTCAGCACGGGGGCCCCGATCCACGCGGGCCGTGATGGCGCGCCCCGGATCAGGAGCGCGGCGGATAGCAGGGAGGACATGTGCATTGCCGCGGGTTCCAGCCTCGGCTCCAGCCCCCGCCCCGGCTCCGGAGCTCGGGCCGTTGCCAGCGGAAGCCCGCCCGATTCCCAACTGCGCACCCGAGGTCAACGGCGCGGGGCCTTCACCGGAGAGCATGTCCGTGCTGCTTGAACCGAGGAGCGTGGGCACGTCGATGCCGCCTTGTACTGCCAGGTAATACCGCAGTCCGAACAGCGGCGAACCGAAATCAAGCACGGCGCCCGGAGCCACCCGGACGGCTTGGTTCAGCGCAATCTCGGCACCGTTGAGGGTCACAATCCCCTCGGCGCCTGTTACCGCAATGGTCGACGCCGTGACGAACCGCAGGCGAAGGCCGCCCAGCAATGTTTCCAGCCCGGCCGCTTCCGCCGGGTTCCCCACGAGCAGATTGGCAAGGCGAAGGGATTGCCGGTCCAGGGCGCCGGAGGGGCTCAGCCCCAGCGAGGCCCAGCCCTGCCTGCCGAGGTCTTCCACCAAGGTGAGGGGGCCAGGGTTCACCACGACAATCCCCATCAGGCCTCCACGAACCGGACCAGGTCGCCCGGCCGGATCAGCGCGGGCTCGGGCTTGGACGCGTCCCACAGTGCCGCCGTCGTGGTTCCAATCAGCTGCCAACCGCCCGGGGAGGATCGCGGGTAGACTCCGCTGAATTCACCGGCGAGGCCAACAGAGCCAGCCGGCACGGCGGTGCGTGGAGTGTTCCGACGCGGGACGCGGAGCCGCTCATGGGTCGTGACCAGGTACACGAAGCCGGGCGCAAAGCCGGAAAACGCGGCCGTCCACTCCGAGCTCGAGTGGAGCTTGACCACGTCGGCCTCGCCCATGCCCAGGAACTGCGCCGTTTCGGCAAGGTCCGGGCCACCGTAAGAGACCTCGATGGTCACTTCGCGGCCCGAAGCTGCAACGTCGTATGCCGGTTCTGCGGACTCCAGCCAGTCGCGGACCTCCGAAGGACGGATCGTTTCGGGATCGAAGGTGACCAGGACAGTGCGGGCGGCGGGCACGACGTCGATGATCCCCTCCGGCGCTGAAACGCCGGCCGATGTGCCGGCCCGGGTCAGCCCGCGGTAGTACGCGACGACGGCGGTCAGTTCCGGCAATTCCACCAAGAAGGCGCTGTCGCCGCAGGGCAAAAGCTCCCGGTCAGGCGAAGGATTCAATCTCCACACCAGCTTCCTCGAGGCCGGCGCGCACCGCCGCAGCCAGCTCGACAGCGCCCGGGGTGTCACCGTGGATGCACAACGAATCGGGCTTCACGCGCACCAATGTGCCGTCCACCGCCAGCACCTCGCCCCGCACGGCAAAGCGCACGGCCCGCTCGACGACTGCGGCGGCGTCGTGCACCACCGCGCCGTCCTGCGAGCGCGGCACCAGCGTTCCGTCCGGCATGTAGCCGCGGTCCACGAAAGCCTCCCGGAACACCGGGTGCCCGGATTCTTCGGCGAGCCGCAATAATGCCGAGCCCGGCAGGCCAAGGACGGGAAGCCCGGGATCGTAGGCGTGAATTGCGGCCACCACGGCTTCGGCCTGCTCGACGTCGTTGACGATCCGGTTGTACAGGGCACCGTGCGGTTTGACGTAGTCCACGGAGGCGCCCACCGCGTGGGCCATGCCGTCCAGGGCACCGAGCTGGTAAAGGACGTCGCCGAAGAGCTCATCGAAGGACATGTCCATCGATCGGCGCCCGAAGCCGTGAAGGTCCCGGTAGCCCACGTGGGCGCCCACCCGGACGTCGAGTTCGAAGGCGGCCCGGCAACTGTCCAGCATGGTCACCGGATCTCCGGCGTGGAAGCCGCAGGCAACGTTGGCGCTGCTGACAATCCGGAACATTGACGCGTCGTTCCCCATGGTCCAGGAGCCGAACGACTCCCCCGAATCAGCGTTGAGATCCACTATTTTCCGCCTTCCAGCGCGTTCTGGCGGGCGGCTGGGAGCAACTCGCCCGGGATGATGTCCGGCATGGGACCGAATGCTTCCCTCGCCGAGGCCGCTACGGCACGCCCCATGACGCGGTTTCCGACGCCGCCCACCACGGCCCCGACGCCGAAAGGCAAGGCCCGGCCGAGGAAAGCGGCACCTTGGCGCTGGACGAGCCGCTTGAGGAAGGCGCGCTGGATGGCGTCGCGAATGGCGCCGAATCCTCCGCCCGGCACCTTCTTGGTGAGGGTCTTGCCCCAGGCCTGCGTGACGCCTTTGCCCTTGCCGAGCGATTGTCCGCTCAGGGCGCCCAGCAGGGCGGTGCCTTCCTCCCCGAGCATGATGGCCATGACCATGGTTCGTGCACGGTCCGGATCGGTCAGGCGGATGCCGTGGAGTTCGGCCAGGGAAGCGGCATACAGCGCGGTTCCTTCCAGGAAGCCGACCGTGGCCACCGCGGACAGTCCCAGCGAGGCTGCGGTGCCGATCCCGGGCACGACGGCGGTTGCCCCGACCGCGGCACCCCCACCGGTGACTGCGCGGAGGTAGTCGCGCTCCAGTTTCGCGGCCAACTGGGCCGCCGTGGCCTGCGGGTGTTTGCGCTGCAGGCGTCGCAGGTTGGCCAGGACAAGGGGACGCTGGACTTCGACGGCGCGAAGCAGCACGTTGTGGACACCGGGCTTGGCTTTGCCGCTGGCGTCGAACATGGCGTTGTGCGCGGTTTCCTGCGCAATCTTTACTGCCGGGTTGGGTCGTTTTGCCATTCTTCACCTCTGCATTCAGCCGTTGGATTCGTTCGGTAGTTCCTTGGCCTAGCCTAGGCCACACGCCTCGTCCCCGGCGTAGACTTTAAGGCGTTCGCGGGAACAGTCCAACGAAGGACAGGAAGTATCCGGAATGAACAAAGCAGCAGAGACCAACGACGTCCGCCACCACAGTGACGCCCCTGCCGAAGGGGAAACCGAGGGCTGGGTGCCCCACGATACGGGCCTTCACAGCCAGGAACCCGCCGAAGGGCCGGATACCGACGACGCCCCCGCAAAATAGCGTTCAGCCGGCGAAATCGGGGGGCCGAAAGTGGCTTCGCACGGAGTACTCGTCTCTCCGGGGGATACCCAACCGGGGCAATTATTGGCGCGCGTCCTCGAGGAACTGCGCGCTTTGGAGAAGCACGACGCCGCGAGCTTCCGCACCGTCCGCCGCAGGATTTCCGCGGAAATCGCCACGATGGACGCCGCCGTCGTCTTCAATCTCGCCGAAGGGCTTGTGCGAGCCGGCTTTGCCTGGGAGGGATGGGAATTCATCAATGCCCATCAGGCGGCTTTCGCCGAGCTGACGCCAGCCCGGCTTGAACACTTGGGAGAAGGCATCACTACTTGGGGGCAGGCCGATGCTTTTGCGACCGTCTTGGTGGGACCCGCGTGGCGCGAAGGGCTCATCCCGGACACCGTTGTCGACCGCTGGGCACGGAGCCCGGACCATTGGTGGCGGCGCATTGCGCTTGTCTCCACGACAGTCCTGAACACGAGGTCACGGTGGGGAACGGGCGACACACAGCGGACGCTCGGCGTCGTCGGGATCTTGATCAATGATCGCGACGACACCGTGGTCAAGGCAGTCAGTTGGGCGCTGCGGTCCTTGGTGCCGTGGGATCCGCGCGCCGTCCGGACCTTCCTGGAAATGCATGAGACCGAGCTTGCCGCGCGTGTGAAGCGCGAGGTGCGGACCAAGTTGGAGACTGGACTGAAATCACGCCGGCGCAGCGTTCATGGCACCGATCTTTCCAAGTGAAGCATCCGCTGTTCCGGCACCCGAGGAAGTGGCGCCATGCACATAGCCTTCATTTGTTTGCCTGCCGCGGGACACGTGAACCCGACCTTGCCAGTGGTCGCAGAGCTGGTCCGCAGAGGCCACCGGGTCACGTACGCCACGTCGGCGAAGTACGCGAAGGCCGTTGAATCCGCCGGCGCCGCGTTCTTTCCGAGTGGAGAGGACCTGGCGGCCTTCCTCCCGCCGCGCGAGCGTTCCGCAGAGGGTGGCCCGGCGCCGGTCGAGGGGGCTCCGGCACCTTCGCCGATGACGGGAATGTTCGCGGGAATGCCGTCCGGAATGATGTCGGGACTGCTCGAGCGGATCCTCAAGGGCGCCAGGGAGGAGTTCCCGGCCCTGCTGGCCCGGCTGGCCCAGGACCCGCCGGACGGGGTGGCTTACGACGCCATGACGCTCTCCGGGAAGATGGCTGCCGCGAAGTTGGCCTTGCCCGATATTGCGTTGCTTCCGAGCTACGCCACCAATGAACATTTCTCGATGCGGGACCTCATGCCGGGCCCGCCGCCGCCAGGCATGGTGGAGGCCTGGAAACAGGTCGGCCAAAAGATCCATGATTTCGCCGCGGAGCATGGCGTGGGCCATCTGCAATTCATGGGAGGCCCGCCTGCGTCGTTGAACATCTCCTTCATCCCAAGGGAATTCCAGCCCTCGGGAGAGACTTTCGATGCCAGGTTCCACTTCGTGGGCCCTTGCCTTGGCTTGCGAGGCAACGAGGAGGCCTGGCAACCCCGGGTGAAGGACAGTCCACTGTTGTTCGTCTCTCTGGGCACAACCCCGTTGAATGACCGCCCGGATTTCTTCAGGATGTGCCTGGAAGGATTCGCGGGCACCGAGTGGCAAGTTGCCATGGCAATCGGAGAGCGCGTCGAGGAGTCGGAGCTGGGAGACATCCCGGAGAACTTTGAGGTACGGCCCTTCTTTCCGCAGCTGGAAGTCCTGCCGCACGCTTCCGCCTTCCTTTCCCACACCGGGATGAACTCGACCATGGAGGCTCTCTATTTCGGGGTGCCGTTGGTGGCCTTCCCGCTGCAGCCTGAGCAAGGAGCCAATGCGCGCTGCGTGGAGGACCTTGGACTCGGGCGGCGGCTCCGGCTGGAGGCGCTCTCCCCGCAGCTGATCCGCGACACGGTCCTTGACGTCAGCGGCGACCAGGCGATCAGGGGCAACCTTGAGGGGATGAGCGCACGCGTCCGCGGCTCCGGGGGAGCTTCCGCAGCCGCCGACGCGATTGAGGACTTCCTGCGCGGCCCCGCCATCGGCCTTCCGGTGCCGCCACATGCTGGGTAGCGTGTAGCTTGCATCCGCTGCTGAGTAACTGTCGTTCTGAGCGCCCAGAACGACAGTTACTCAGCAGTCGATGGCTTAGGCCCGCGCGCTTCCGATCACGGGAAGTCCCGCCGTCGGGAAGAGGCTCGGGAAGACGGACGGCGCGGGGTGCGGCACGTCGTCGAGGGGCACAGTGACCGTCTCGACGCCGACGACGAGCCGCTCGCCGCGCACGCTGACCTCCAAAGGTTCCCTACCGGCGTCGGGCGCTGAACCTGCATCCGGAACCAGCGCAAGGCTGATGGTCCCCGGGCGCAGCCCGACGGACAAGAGCCGCCCGCGGATTTTGAGCCGGAAGGACAGGCTGTCCCACTCGGCCGGCAGCCGCGGATCGAAGTGCGGGACGTGGCCTTGGTCCCGCATGCCCGCGAACCCGCACACCAGGGAACTCCAGATGCCGCCGGTGGACGCGATGTGCACGCCGTCAACGGTGTTGTTGTGGGTGTTGTCCAGGTCGATGAACAAGGCCTCGGTGAAGTGCTTGAGCGCGATGTCGGAGTAGCCCACCTCGGCCGCCATGATGCCTTGGACACAAGCGGACAAGGTGGAGTCGCCGGTGGTGATGGGATCGTAGAAGTCGAACGCGCGCTGCTTTTCCTCAGCCGTGAAGTCCTGCCACTGCAGGAACATCGCCAACACCGTGTCCGCCTGCTTGAGGACTTGGTGCCGGTAGATCACCAGCGGGTGGAAGTTAAGCAGCAGCGGGTACTTGGAGCGCGGCGTGGACCAATCCCACGGCTCCAGGGTCATGAAGTCGTTGTCCTGGCTGTAGATCTCCATGTCCGGATCGTAGGGAAGGGACATGCGCGCGGCGGCTTGTTGCCACACCATCCGCTCGGTATCCGGGACGTCCGGGTGTTCCAGTGCCGCGGCGGCCCGCAGGTTAAAGCGGGCCATGACGTTGGTGTAAAGGTTGTCGTTGACCACGGCCGTGTATTCATCCGGGCCGGTGACGCCGTGAATGTGGAATAGGCCGTCCTTGCCGAAGAAGCCCAGCGACGCCCACATCCGCGCTGTTTCGATCAACAGGTCGGCGCCCACTTCGGCGCGGAAGCTCGCGTCGCCGCTGGCCCACTGGTAGCGGTTGGCGGCGAAGGAGATGGCTGCGGCGATGTGGAACTGCGCCGTGCCGGCGGCGTAGTAGGCGCTGGCCTCGAGGCCGTTGATGGTGCGCCACGGGAACAGCGCACCGTCCACGCTGAGTTCCTTGGCCCGGATCCGGGCGTCCGGAAGCATCGCATGGCGGGATTCCAGTACCTGGCGGGCCGCGGCCGGGTTGGTGTACGTCAGGTACGGCAGCAGGTACACCTCCTGGTCCCAGAAGTAGTGGCCCTCATAGCCTGAGCCGCTGACACCCTTCGCCGGGATGCCGGCGACGCCGGCGCGCGCGGTGGCCTGGGCGAGCTGGAACAGGCTCCAGCGAACGGCCTGCTGCTGTTCGGGCTGGCCACCAATGGTGATGTCCGCGGTGGACCAGTAATCGCGGTAGTGCGCCGCACCTTCGGCCAGGAGCGCGTCGAACGGCACCAGTCCCAATTCCGCGTCCGACGCAAGGATCTCGCCAGGGTCCGCTGCGCTTGCATCGGCGCTGTTCACGACGTAGCTCACGCTCTTCTCCAAGCGGAACGTCTCGCCCTCATTCACGGCCATGACGTAGCGGACAGTGGACTCGTCCTCCCCGACCACGGTCTCGAAAGGCTGGCCTTCGGCGGAAATCCAGTGATCCACGGCCATGCCGATGCGCTGCCTGGATTCTGCGGTCTCCCAAGCCATGCGCAGGGATCCGTCGGAGCCCTGGAGGTGAAGCGGGAGCAACACCCTGCCTGCGTGGCGGCCGGAACGCCGCGGATCGTGGGCCGAGTGGTCCTCCACAGGCTGGTCCTGCCGATTGATCACCAAGGAGGTGACGTCGGCGGAAACCAGGCGGTCTGCGATGAGGCTCAGCTCGATGCCCAGGGAACCCCTGGAATCGATCCCGACGGCGCGGCGCTCCACCGTGGTGACAATGGCGCCTGAACGGCACTCCCACGTCACGGCGCATTCGTACACGCCCGTGGCGAAGTCGATGCTGCGGCGGTAATTCTGCACTGCGGACTCGGTGAGGCTCAGCTGCTCGCCGTCGATGACGATGTTGAAGTTGTTGGCATCCGGAACATAGACGATCCGTTGTCCCGTGCGGGCGAAGCCATAAGCGTTCTCGGCGTGCTTGATGTCCCACGTTTCGTGGAAACCGTTGATGAACGTGCCGGGGAGTTCAGCGTCCGCCCCCGCCCAATGGGCGCCGCGGATGCCCAGGTGGCCGTTGCCGAGGCTGAAAAGGGTTTCAAGCGTACCGGCATCGCCGGGAACGTGGATGCTCTCCACGAGCTTCCACGGTTCGCAGGGGAAGCGCAGCCGGTCGGAGCTGATGAGTGCCATGGACTGTTGGGTTCCTTCTGTTTCTGGTGAAACGGCTTGGTTAGAGAAGATCGTCGAGGTCGTCGACCACGAATGTCGCTCCGGCGTCGAGCAGGGTCTGGTGACCCGCCCCCCGGTCCACCCCGATCACTGCGCGGAAGTTCCCGGCGCTGCCGGCCTGCACACCGGACACTGCGTCCTCGACGACGACGCAGCCCTCGGCGGGCACGTCCAGCAACTCGGCCGCGTAACGGAACGTGGCCGGATCCGGCTTGCCGGGGAGCCCGACGGCGGCAGCAACCTGGCCGTCGACCACCACCGGGAAGTAGCCATCCAGTCCCGCCGCCTTCAGGACAGCGGGCGCGTTGCGGGAAGAGGATACGACGGCGAGCTTGAGTCCCAGCTCCAGTGCGGCGTGGATGAAACGGACAGAGCCCGCGTAGGGCTCCACCCCGCGCGAATCCACGATCTCGTTGAAGATCCGGTTCTTGCGGTTGCCCAGGCCCTGCACGCTGGTGTTGGCGGGATCGTCGTCGGTGGGTCCTTCCGGCAACGTGATGCCACGGGACGTGAGGAAATCCCGGACACCATCGAAGCGCGGCTTGCCGTCGATGTGGTCGAAGTAGTCGCTCTCCTGGTAACCGTCCGGATGGCCGGCTTCGGCCAGGTATCCGTCGAAGAGTTCCTGCCAAGCCTGCTCATGCACGACGGCGGTTGGCGTCAGCACGCCGTCGAGGTCGAAAAGGAGCGCGGTAGCGCCCGTCCAGGCGGTCTTCTGGGTGGCTCGGGTATCAGTCATGGTGGCGAGTGGTCCGTTCAGCGCTGGCGGCGCGTGGTTTTGCGTTCAATGAGTTTCGTGTCAAGGAAATGGTGGGAGGGTTCGTTGGGGGCGTCGGCGTTCTGGAGCCGCTCCACCAGGAGGTTGGCGGCGAAGGCACCTTGATCCGCTACTGGCTGCGCCACCGTGCTCAGGCCAAGGAACCAGCTCATGGGGTGGTCATCGATTCCGATCACGGAGACATTCTTCGGTGCGGACAATCCATGCTCGCGCATGGCCATGAGGGCCCCGAAAGCCGCCTCGTCGCAGTCCGCGAACACAGCCGTCGGAAGGCTTCGGTGGGCAATCAGTTCATTCATGGCTTTGCGTCCGCCGTCGATCGTGGAGTCCGAGTTGATGACCAAGTCCGGATGAACGGTCAGGTGATGGTCTTTCAATGCGCGGCCGAATCCCTTGAGCCTGTCGCTGGCCGTCAATACCGAGTTCTCTCGCGTTTCGCGGCCGGACAGCACCGCCAGATCCCAATGGCCCAGCCCCAGCAGGTGTGACGTGGCCTGCCAAGCCGCGAGTTCGTCGTCGATCCCTACGTTGTCCCACGGTACGGAAGTCATCCCCACGCTCGCAACTGCAAGGCCCGACGCGGCCAGGAGGGCAACCTCGGATTCGCTCAAATCGACGTTGAGGAGCAGCACTCCGTCCACGCGCTGGGACAGCCCAAGGAGATCGCCGAAGATCTTCAGCTTGACGCTCGACTTGCCCCGCAGGCTGATCAGGACGGTGTCGAAACCGCTGTCCCCGAAGACTTCCTCGGCCGCTTCGACGGCCTGGGCGAAGAACCAGGCCGTGGCTGTGGGGGCGATGATGGCGATGGAGCCGGTACTTCCGCCGGCCAACCGGGCTGCCGCGGAGGATGCCTTGTAGCCGAGCTTGGCGGCGGCGTCGGCCACTTTCGCTTGGGCTTTTTCGGACACGTTCGGCAGGTTCCGCAGAGCGCGTGAAACGGTGCATATTGACAGGCCCGAGAGGACGGCAACGTCCTGGATTGTCACGCGGTGAGCCTTAACCATTCAACACGGCCTCAACCCTTTCATCTTCTGTCTTCGACGGCACATCCTTGCACCGCCGAAGAAGAGTGTAAGCGCTTACAATTTTGGCAATCAAGAGTTGTTTTCCGGCACCCCGGAATGTGACGCAGGCCTCACTTCAGCGAAGGACGTAAAACCGCAGAAAAGCGCTGACATCCGCCATTTCCCGGGCCTCGATCCGATGGCCCATGCCGGGGTAGGTTCTCGCGGTGAGAGCCATGTTCTTGTTGAGCCATTCCTCGGTGTGCTCGATGGCGTCCCTGAAGATCACCGGATCCGCTTTGTCCCTCCCCCAAAAGAACGGCGGCGGGGAATCGAAGGACTCGCTGAGCGCCAGAAGGTCGTTTTCCAACACGAATCCGGAGAGCCCCACAGTCGCCTTGAAGCCATCCGGACGGAGCCGCAGGAGCGTGCTGGCCATGGCCATGCCCTGGGAATAGCCCAGGAGGCTGACGCTGCTGTGATTGCGCTTGACCGACTCAATCCAGGCGAACACCTTGTTGGTGGCGGTGACGACGTCCGCAAAGTCGTTGGCCAGGAAGTAGTCCAGCAGGAACCAGCCGTACTGGTCGCCGATCGGCATCGGCCCACGAAGCGCGGCGCAGGTGAATTCTTCCGGGATCTGCGGAAAGAGATTCACCATTCGCTGCTCGTCCGTGCCGTATCCGTGCATCATCACGAGGAGCGGCGTCCCGGCACGTTCGTTTTCCGGCTTGGACCAGACGACTGTTTCCATGGGCCACAGCTTAGTGGGGCCGGGACGGTGGCCGTCGTCGTGGCCGCCGTCGTCGTCGCCGTCGTCGAAATCGCCGGAACGGTGCCCGGTCGCCGAAACGCTCGGGCGAGCCGGCACCGTTCCGGCGAGCTCGCGCTCATTTCATCGCGAGTTCAACCATCACGATCCATGCAAGCGGCTGGTGAACACCCACTTCAGTCCACTGTCGGGCCACGTCGACGCCCCGGAGAACTACCACACCCTGACATGGACCTTGGAGCCTGAAGACGGGATGACCAGGCTGACTTTGGCGCAGGACAACAACGCGAGCCCGGGGGGAGCCGCGCATTCGAAGGGCATACGGGACAGGCACTTGGCAAGCGTCAAAGAAATGTCTGAGCGCAGCTAGCCGAGTCGCTTAAGGCTCGAAGTGCAAGACGGGCGTTTCGTTCGTCAAGGACTGGAGAAGGGATTCCGCAACATCCCTCAGTTTCTGGTTCCTGCCGTTTGAGGCCTTGGTCAGAATCCTAAAGGCCTCCTCCTGGCTGCACTTGTTCTGGCCCATGATGACGCCGGTTGCCAGATCGATGGCGGTCCGCGAACGCATGGCCTGCTCGAGGTCCTCGGCACGTTGTTGCCTGGCGCCGATCCGAACCGCGAGCCGCAGGGCCTTCTCTGCCTGGCTTGCGAACTGCTCGCAGCTGCGGATGGAGGCCTCATCGAAGGCATCGCCCTGGGGGGCGAAAAGGTTGATCGCCGCCGTCGCGCCTTCTTCCAGGCCCAAAGGCACGCAAAGCACGGCCAAGTGCCCGCGCTCCGCAATGGTGGCGCAGTATTCAGGCCACCGCGAGTCGGTGGAGGTGTCGGAAACGAGTACCGACTTCCGGGTTCTCATCGCTTCCAGGCACGGCCCGTCTCCGTAGGCTTGCTGCACTTCGTCAATGAGGCGGGCTTCGTGGCTGCTTCCTGCAACCGTCATGGACCGCCGACGCCGGCTCAACGTGATCCCGCACAGGACATCCTGGCGGCGCGCAGCGGACACCGACGAGGCCGTGAATACCGCAAGGTCTTCGAGGAAGCTGCCGACGTCTTCGCTGTCGATGACCAAATCCTGGAGTTGACCGACTACGGAGGCATTCAGGCCCATTTCGTCCATGGCTCAGTCTACGAGCAGCGGGCCGGAAATGGAGGAAAAAGAGCGCCCCAAAACAACGTCCACCACTTGGACAAAATCCCCGACGGTCTTGCGCACCGGAGATGCGCAGTGCAGAATTCTTCTACAGTCCGTGCAGAATTCCGGACAGGGCCGAACTCTTCGGCCTGTTTTCGCTCAAGCAGCCGGGCGCCATGTCACTCAATGTGAAGGTGCTGCCTGATGAACAAATGCCTGTTACCGGTACGGGGCTAGTCGGTGTCGACCATCTCCGAATCCGCGATTCCTCATGAACCGCATCACCCAGGGGCCTCTCCCCTTTGGTGTGGCGGTTGTGGAACAGACAAGCACCTGATCATCGAATCAATCCAGGCCCAGGCTCCAAGGTTCTCCCAAGTGATTGCCGTGTTCTACACGTGCACTTCTTGCGGGTCTTCCTACAGCCACGCGGCCACCGTCCAGCAGGCGGGGGCCATCCTGAATCGTCGGGGGATTCAGGATGGTCTCCTGGAGTTTGGAAGCCACTATTTCCACTGCAGCGAACCCCTCCGTGAAGTGAAAACCGCACAGCGGCGCTTCGGAGTACCGCAGACGGGCAGGCCCCGATCGCGCAGCTCGCCCTCCGAAGCCCTTCTCCCCACCAAGGTCTTGAGATGCAGTTGCGGATTCGAGTTGGAAATACCTGCTTAGCCACGACTTGCAGCATTACCCGAAGGAAGCACCATGAAGCTAGAAAGCGCACAACAGCGACGACCCGAAGACGACTCCCGGCAAGATTCGGATGAGCTCGACCGGAAGCGAAACCAGAACCGATACGAAGCGGATTCCTCCACCCAGTCCCGCTTGCCCGACCCTCCCGACCCGGACAACCTCCCTATCGACTACCCCGCCGTTCGGGAGATCGAGTGGCCGTAGGGAACCCTCCGGTCCGGCGCTAGGGCGGTCAGCCCCAATTCCGACTACCCCCTTCCGGGACTAGCCACCCTGCGTCGGACCGGTTAGACGTTGGCGCCGTCGCGCCCGCCCGCGCCCTCCGCCGCGACCGCTCGGCGCCGGATCCGTCGCCTCATCCAAGCAAAACCAACCCCAATCCAAGCCAAAATCTTTGTTTATGTTGTTTTCTGTTGACAGACCAACACGAACAAAGATAGAGTCAAGCAATTCCACATCATGTGATCGCAGTCACTGATGTACCTGGAGCTTGTACGCAATGGAGGGTATGTGTTTGCCGAGGAGCGCCAACAGCTGATCTCCGAGCTCGTCGCCGAGCGTGGACGGGTCAGCGTCACTGACCTCGCGGATCGGTTCAGCATCACCACGGAGACTGTCCGCCGTGACCTTGCTGCCCTCGAATCCGCCGGCAACCTTCGCCGCGTGCACGGCGGTGCAGTCCCGTCGGACCGCCTCAGCACCCGAGAGGAGAGCGTGGTTGAGCGGGCCATCCAGCGCCAACCGGAAAAGGTCCGGATCGCCGAGGCCGCCCTCGCGCTCATCCCCGAGAACGCAGCCGGCAGCATCCTGATCGATGCCGGCTCCACCACGGAAGCCCTCGCCCGCCTGCTGGACCAGCGCACCGCGCTGCGCTCCGCCTCTTCCAACGGGAACGGCCCGCGGGAAGAACTGGTGGTTATCACCCACGCCATTCCCATCGCCGGACAGCTCTCCGGAAACCCGCACATCGCGCTCCAGATCCTGGGTGGCCGCGTCCGCGGGCTCACCCAGGCCGCCGTCGGGCAGTCCACGGTCGAGGCCGCTTCCCGGCTCCGCCCGGACATCGCCTTCGTCGGCGCCAATGGTATCCACGCCACGTTCGGGCTCAGCACCCCTGACCCCGAAGAAGCCGCCGTCAAGGCCGCCTTCGTCACGTCCGCACGGCGCGTCGTCGTCCTCGCGGATTCCTCCAAGCTGGACGCGGAAACCCTCATCCAGTTCGCCGCCCTTAAAGATGTGGACACCGTGATTACTGACCACGAACCCTCAGAAGAGCTCTCCGCCGCATTGGCGGAGGCCGGCGTCGACGTGGTGATCGCATGATCGTCACCCTGACCGCCAACCCTAGCCTTGACCGCACCGTCGAACTCCCTGCGCCTCTGGCCCGGGGCGAGGTGCAGCGCGCCGTCGCTGTCCACCAACACTCGGGCGGCAAGGGCGTCAACGTCTCCCGGGCGCTGGTCGCCTCGGGCTTGGACACCGTTGCTGTCCTGCCGGGCGGAGACTCCGATCCCGTCCTCGCCGGACTGCTCGACGACGGCGTCCCCTACGCAGCGCTTCCCATCAGCGAGCCGCTGCGCAGCAATGTGACCCTCACGGAACCGGACGGCATCACCACCAAGATCAACGAACCCGGCCCGGAGTTGAGCCTGGACGAGCAGGAAGCCCTGATCGGGCTGCTGCTGGACCGCTCCCGTGGCGCGAGCTGGGTGGTACTGGCCGGATCGCTCCCACCAGGAGTTCCGGCGGATTTCTACGCCACGGTCGCCCGCCGGCTCCGCTCCACGTACGACGATCTTGCAAATGGCGGACCGCCGCTTATAGCAATTGACTCCTCCGGGGCTCCGCTGATTGCCGCCATCACCGCCGATTCACTCGGCAACATCAATGGCAAGCCCGATCTCTTGAAGCCCAATGCGGAAGAACTGGCCGAACTGGCCGCCGCAGCCGGCCTCACAGACGTCCACACGGCTGACGAACTGGAGGCGGACCCCGGCCTTGCCGCCAGGGCCGCCGCCGCCGTCGTCGGCAGCGGTGTGGGTGCAGTACTCGCAACACTCGGTTCGAAGGGCGCCGTCCTGGTAACCGCCGACGGCGCGTGGCTCGCCACGCATCCGCCGATCCAAGCCGTCAGCACAGTTGGTGCCGGCGATTCATCCCTTGCTGGCTATCTGCTGGCCGCCACCAAAGGCGGAACCTCGCAGGACTGCCTCCGTCAGGCTGTGGCACATGGTGCCGCCGCTGCTTCGCTGCCGGGCTCCACTGTCCCGGCAGTCCACCAAACAACTCCCGACGCCGTAACCATCACGGCCCTTCAGAAGGACTAACAGTGACCCAGCTCATCACCCCCCAACTGGTCTCCCTTGACCAGAACCTCGGCGATTCCCCCGCCGATGTCATCCGCTTCCTGGCGGGCAAAGTTGCCGCAGCAGGGCGCGCCTCCGAGGTTGAAGGGCTCTTCGCGGACGCCTTCGCCCGCGAGCAGAAGACTGCCACGGGCGTACCCGGCGGCATCGCCATCCCGCACTGCCGCTCCGTTGCCGTAACGGAGCCCGCCCTGGCAATGGCCCGCCTCTCGAACAAGGTGGACTTCGGCGCCAAGGACGGCCCCGCGGACATCATCTTCTTCATCGCCGCCCCGGAAGGAGCAGACCAGGAGCACCTGAAGTTGCTCTCAAAGCTGGCCCGTTCCCTCATCAAGAAGGACTTCACAGCGGCGCTGCGCGCGGCTGCCACCGGGCAGGACATCGTCGACCTGGTTGAAGGCGCCCTGGCCGACAAGCCGGCTGCGCATGCTGCAGGTTCGGCGGCACCCGCTGCCGAGGCCGCCCCGGCGTCGGCCGGCGCCGCTTCGTCGACTGGACCGAAGCGCATCGTCGCCGTCACGGCGTGCCCCACCGGCATCGCCCACACCTACATGGCTGCCGACTCCCTCGTGGCCGCGGCCAAGGAAATGGGCGTCGACCTTCAGGTGGAAACCCAGGGCTCGGGCGGATTCACCGCGCTGGACCCGTCGGTCATCGCTGCCGCAGACGCCGTGATCTTCGCGGTTGACGTCGATGTCCGCGGCAAGGAGCGCTTCGCCGGCAAGCCTGTCATCAACGCGCCCGTGAAGCGCGGCATTGACGAGCCGGCCAAGATGGTCCAGGAAGCCCTCGCCGCCGCGACCGACCCGCACGCCCACCGTGTCCCGCATTTCGGCGCCGAAGAGAGCGCCGAGCAGGCGTCGGAGGCTGCGAGCGAGCACCTCGGCACCAAGGTCAAGAAGGTCCTTCTGACCGGCGTCAGCTACATGATCCCGTTCGTCGCCGGTGGCGGCCTGCTCATTGCCTTGGGCTTCCTCCTGGCGGGTTACGACATTGCCTTGGGAACGAAGGCCAATGACATCCTGACCCACAACACGCTGCTCAATCTTCCCAACGGTAACCTTGCGCTCTACTTGGGAACGGTGGCCTTCAAGATCGGTGGGCTGTCCCTTGGCTTCCTGGTCCCTGCCCTGGCAGGTTACATTGCCTTCGGCATCGCCGACCGGCCCGGCATTGCGCCTGGTTTCGTGGCCGGCGCTGTTGCCGGCTTCATGGGCGCAGGCTTCCTGGGCGGCTTGGTGGGCGGTTTGCTGGCCGGCCTGACCGCGCACTGGATCGGCACGTTCAGGGTTCCGCGCTGGTTGCGCGGCCTCATGCCTGTAGTGATCATCCCGCTGCTGGCATCGATCGTTGCTTCCGGCTTGATGTTCCTGGTTCTCGGCGGTCCCATCGCGTGGGTCACCTTGCAGCTCAACACGTGGCTGACCGGCATGACCGGCGCGTCCGCCGTCGTTCTCGGCATCATCCTCGGCCTCATGATGTGCTTCGACCTCGGTGGCCCCGTCAACAAGGTTGCCTACTCCTTCGCCGTCGCCGGACTGGGTGCCGGTAGCCTGGCCAACCCTGCACCGCTCCAGATCATGGCTGCGGTCATGGCCGCCGGCATGGTTCCACCGCTCGCCATGGCACTGGCCACGACGCTCAACAAGAAGGGCTTCAGCCTGGCCGAGCGCGAGAACGGCAAGGCCGCCTGGCTGCTGGGCGCGTCCTTCATCTCCGAAGGCGCCATCCCGTTCGCCGCTGCCGACCCGTTCCGCGTCATCCCCGCCAGCATGGTGGGCGGCGCCGTAACCGGTGCGCTGTGCATGGCGACGGGCGTGACTTCGCAAGCCCCTCACGGTGGCATCTTCGTCTTCTTCGCGATCGGAAACCTGGCCATGTTCGTCATCTCGATCATCGTCGGCATGGTTATCACCGCCCTGGTCCTCCTCGCGCTGAAGCGTTGGGCAGTCCGGAAGCCGGTTGAGGCAGAGCAGGTTCCTGTTCCGGTCGCAGCCTGAACAACCCGCCAATCAGCAAGTAGAGGACAAATCCATGCAGACCTTTTCAGGAGTAGGCGTTGCCCCCGGGCGTGTTCTGGGGCCGGTGCGGCAGATGCCGAAGCCGGTTCAAGAGCCCCACGAGAACGTCAATATTCCTGCGGACGTTACCGTCGAATCGCAGGGCCAGCGCATCAAGGATGCCGCCAAGGCCGTGCAGGCGGAACTCCGTGCCCGGGCCGCGACGGCGTCCGGCGAAGGCAAAGAGGTCCTGGAAGCAACAGCCCTGATGGCCGCCGATCCCATGCTGGTGAAATCGGCCATCAGGCTCCTCTCCCCCGAGGCCCCGGGCGGCGCACGCACCGCCGAACGGGCCATCTGGGAGGCAGCTGCCACGGTTGCCGATTCGTTGAAGGCCCTCGGCGGCTACATGGCGGAGCGCGTCGCGGATGTCCTTGACGTCCGCGCGCGCATCGTCTCTGAACTGCGCGGACTGCCCGCGCCGGGCATTCCGGCGTCGGACCTTCCGTTCATCCTCGCGGCCGAGGACCTCGCCCCGGCGGACACCGCAACCCTGGACCCCGCCAAGGTGATCGCATTGATCACCTCAAGCGGCGGCCCGCAGTCCCACACCGCGATCCTGGCCCGCGCCCTCGGCCTGCCCGCGATCGTCGCCGCCCCGGGTGTCGACGAGATCGGGGACGGCACCGAGGTCTACCTCGACGGTGCTGCCGGCACCATCACGGTTGACCCCGGCGAGGAACTCCGCCTGGCCGCCAAGGCTTGGGCCACCCAGGCATCCACCGTTGCCGCCTTCAGCGGGAGCAACGCCATGGCCGACGGGTTCCGGGTTCCGCTGCTCGCCAACGTCGGCACGGGTGCCGACGCGGTCAAAGCCGCCGACGCCGGTGCCGAGGGCGTCGGTCTCTTGCGCACCGAATTCTGTTTCCTGGATCGCGACGACGAACCCGCCGTTGAGGAGCAGATCGCCGCCTACGGCGCAGTCTTCGCCGCGTTCCCGGGCAAGAAGGTGGTGGTCCGGACCCTCGACGCCGGAGCGGACAAGCCGCTGCCGTTCCTCACCAACGCGGACGAGCCGAACCCTGCGCTAGGCGTCCGTGGCTACCGCACCGACCTCACGTCCCCCGGCGTGCTTGAACGCCAACTCGCCGCGATCGCCGCGGCAGAGGCCGCCAACCAGGCCGAAGTGTGGGTCATGGCCCCGATGATCTCCACCGCCGAGGAAGCCGCGCATTTCGCAGCCCTCTGCTCCGCCGCCGGATTGAAGACTCCCGGCGTCATGGTGGAGGTCCCCTCGGCTGCCCTGACTGCCGCTTCCGTGCTGCGCGAAGTCAGCTTCGCCTCGCTCGGAACCAACGACCTCACCCAATACGCAATGGCCGCCGACCGCCAACTCGGCCCGCTAGCCACACTCAACGACCCCTGGCAGCCGGCCGTGCTTCAGCTCGTGAAGTTGACCGCCGACGGAGCTGCTGCCGCCAGCGCGGGTGGGGCTGCCCGGCCCGTGGGAGTGTGCGGCGAGGCAGCCGCGGACCCGGCCCTCGCCGTCGTACTCGTTGGACTGGGCGTCGCTACGCTCTCGATGAGTGCACGCGCTCTTGCCGCCGTTTCCGCCGTCCTGGCAACCGTCACTGTGTCGCAGGCCCAAAAGCTCGCGACGGCGGCGCTGGCCGCACCGAGTGCATCCGCCGCGCGGCAAGCCGTTCGCGCCCAGCTGCCTATCCTGGACGAGCTGGGTCTCTAGACTCTTCCCAAGCCCACAATCGAAGGAGCAACAATGTCCGAACGTACCGCCACCATCGCCAGCCGCGTCGGCCTGCACGCCCGCCCGGCAGCCATCTTCGCCGAAGCCGCCGGCGAGCTGGACATCGAGGTCACGATCGCCCGCGAAGGCGAGCCCGCCGACGACGCCATGGACGCCGCCAGCATCCTCTCCCTCATGAGCCTCGGAGCGTCATTCGGGGACGTCGTCGTCCTGCGCGCCGAAGGTGCCGGGGCCGACGAAGCCCTGGACCGCCTCGTGAAGATCCTCGAAACGGACCACGACGCCGAGTAACCCACTGAGCATGCTCTCCGTTGGCACTCGGGGACGGACATATTCCTACTATGTCCATCCCTCGTAGCCAACGGAGAGCATGCTCCTTTGTTTAATCACGGCAATGACGCTGATTCAGGGCAATGACCCAAGATAGGCCGCGATATCCGACTCGCGGGCCTTGAGTTGTTCGAGGTCACCGGCCAGGAATCCCTCCACGAGGCGCGGATCGACGTAGGCCGCGCGGGCCACTGTTGGAGTGTTGCCGAGAAGTTCCGCGGTCTGCTTGATGGCTTCGAGGACCCGCTGGCGGGGCGGCATTTTTGAAGCAGGGCCTGCGAGCGCCATGCCGGCCGCTGCTGTGCCTTTCCAGGTGCGGAAGTCCTTGGCCGTGTAGTCGCCGCCGGTGATCTTGCGAAGGTACTCGTTGACCATCGAGGCATTAAGGGAGACCGGTCCCTCACCCTCATCGAAGACCAGCAGGGATTCCTTGCCGGGTCTGCCTGCCAAAGGCCCCAGGAATCGGGCCAGGACAGGGTCCTCGATGGTCGAATCCCAGGTTTGACCGCTTTTCCCGGGGAAATTCAGGGAAACCGTATCCTCGTTGACCTGCACGTGCTTGCACCTCAGCGTGGTGAGCCCGTATGAGCCGTTGCGGCGCGTGTAGCCATCGGAACCAACGCGCAACGCGCCGCGATCCATGAGCCGCACGGCCGCGGCCAAGGTTTTGGTCTTCTCCGAAGGCGACTCCCGCAGGTGCCGGGAGACCAGGCGGCGTGCCTGCGGCAGGAGGGCTCCAAGCCGCGCAGCCCGGGCGAACTTTTCAGTATCTTGGCGGGCGCGCCACTCCGGGTGGTAGATGTATTGGCTCCGGCCGGCGTCGTCCACTCCCATTGCCTGGATATGTCCGTTCTCGAACGGACATATCCAGACGTCCGCCCACGCGGGCGGGATCGCCAGCGCGTCAAGGCGCTGGCGATCCACACCCGCGACAAGTGATCCGTCCGGGCGGTGGTAGCTGAATCCGCGGCCGGATCTTCGCCGGGAAATCCCTGGAGTGCCGGGTTTGCTGCGGCGGAGCCGTGGCATGCCTGGCGCCGTACTTCGGTATCCGGTTTCCTAGGCTTCCTGTGGGTCTGCCACGGACGCACTCGCTGACATGATCTCGGCACTGATCATCCAGGCGAGCTGCTCCAAACGGGCGATGAAGGCGTGGAGAAGGTCCGCCGTCGTGGGGTCTTCTTCGTCTACTTCGTCGTGGACATCACGCATCGTCTGGACGGTCCGCTCAAGGCGGTCGGTGATGAGCTGCACGGCATCCTTGGTCTTCGTCAATCCCGCCGGGAATTGCTCCAGCCGGGTTGAGGCAGCGACGGTACTGCTCCGGCCGTCCGGAAGGGCATGGAGCGCACGCATCCTTTCGGCGGTTTCGTCGGCGAACTCCCGGGCGGCTGCGACGAGTTCGTCAAGTTGCAGATGCAGGTCCCGGAAATTGGCCCCGACGATGTTCCAATGGGCCTGTTTTCCTTGGAGCTGGAGTTCAATCAGATCCGTCAGGACCAGCTGGAGATTATCTGCCAGGGTTTGCGATGCTTTCACGTTTTCTCCTCCTAGACGACCGTCCGATGCGAGCGCCGGGAACCGACGCACGACCTTGGGTTTAGCCTACGACCAAACCCAAAAGTCTTTGTAAGTGTACTTAGTACTTGATTTGATAAGCGTGCTTAGTAGTACGATGGATGCAGTCGATGTCGGTTCGTACCGGACGAATATTCCGGGAAACGAGTGGCATCCGCTGTAACAAGACCTCGCATGGGGTCTGGGGGCCTGGTGGGGAACAACAGTTCGCAAGCGAACTGACAACCGAATACATCGCAAGGGGCCCGGGCGCTTGCCAGCGGTCCCGCTGAAGTAAGGAATGTGTCATTGTGAACACTCTTCTGATCATTGCAGGCGTTGTGGCAATCGTTCTTCTGCTCGTCGGAGGTTTCTCGCAGGCCGTGAGCTGGCTCCTCTGGGTCGGCGTGGTCCTGCTGATCGTCGCGGCTATCGGCTGGCTTCTCAGCTTCATGTCCGGCCGAAGGTCGCACGGCGTCTGACCGACCACGACATTCCGAGACCTGCCCAGCGGCCAGGCCCCACACGTTTGGCGGAACGAAGTAAATCCATTACCAGCAAAAGGAGTACGTCCATGGGTGCAGATGACAAGATCCGAAATGCCGGAGAAAAGCTTGCAGGCAAATCCAAGGAAGCGACTGGAAAGCTGACGGGAAACGAGAAGCTCGAAGCCGAAGGCAAGATGGATCAGAGCAAGAGCAACCTGAAGTCGGCCGGCGAAAAGGTCAAGGACGCTTTCAAGAAGGATTAAATCCGCTCGAAGTGCGGCTTCCGCCTCGCGCGGGAGCCGCACTTCCCGCTTCAAGGAGTTAAGTCGATGCCGACTATCTCTGACCCGATCGTTCCCGACGGCGCGTCTCACCCCCGGGCGGAACGAATCTGGTGCGGCAATTGCCGCACTGCCGAGCACGTGATCATGGATTCCATCGAGCCTCTCAAACCACCAGTGACAGGGCTCGTGGATGTCGCCTACACGTGCGTTGAATGCGATACGTTCTACGCCCATCCTGCGACGTTCCAGGATGTCGCGGCCATCCTGAACCAACGGGGCACGGTGAGAGGCGTGCTGCAGTTCGGCGGCGAATACATTCATTGCGGCGAACCCATGAAAATTTCAGGAACCGGATTCCACAGCGTGTATGCGCCGATGTCCACTGAGGATCCCGCCGTCGACCTTCTCGACGTGTATCTCGCGACAAAGGTGTTGCAGTGCCGCTGCGGGTTCCGGATGGAGCTTCCGTCCTAACCAGGGGCTCGACCGGAGGAGGAACCCATGCCGAACAAGAAAAATCCCAGCCTCAAGGATCCCGAACTCTACGAAACCCTCAGGGAAGATGGCGCCTCGAAGGAAAAGGCCGCGAGGATCTCGAATGCCGCTGCCAAGGAAGGCCGCAAGGAAATCGGCCATCGTGGCGGCGTTTCGGGCGACTATGAGGACTGGACCGTGCCCCAACTAAGGTCGCGCGCCAAGGAACTGGGGCTTACCGGGTACTCAGGCAAGAAAAAAGCCGAGCTGATCTCGGCGCTGCGAAACCACTAGGCCCTCCGAGGGACATGTCCGGTTTTCGTGGGAAGAACCACCCACGCCCACAAGGGACATGCCCTCCGCCCAGAGCCACGAATGGACATAATCGCAATATGTCCGGTCCCCGCTTCGCACAAGGGACATGTGCATAGCTCCCGCGCGGGCACAGAGGGACATGCCCGGTTTTCGTGGAGCGTACGACGGCGGTGCGTCAGGCTTTCTTGACCCTCGCCCTGGGCTTGCTGGCCACTTTGGCGGTGGCGCCGTCGTCGGACTCTTCGGTGGACGACGCAGCGGCGGATCCAGCGGATGCCTTGCCGCGCTTCTTGTCGAGGCTCCGTTTGAGGGCTTCCATAAGGTCGATGACCTCGCCGCCTTCTCCTTCGCTGGCTGCCACGCCGAACGTCTCCTCGGTGTCGATGGAATCGCCCTTTTCGAGCTTGGCTGCGATGAGTTGGCGCAATTGAACCTGATAGTTGTCCGTGTATTGCTCTGGTTCGAAGTCGCGGGCCATGGAGTCCACCAGTGCCGAGGACATCTCCAGTTCCTTGTCCGAGATCTTGACGTCGGTTTCCAGCGACGGGAAGTTGGCTTCACGGACCTCGTCGTCCCAGAGCAGCGATTGCAGCATCAGAACGTCACCCCGTACCCGCAGCGCGCCCAGCCTGGTCTTCTGCCGCAGCGCGTACTGCACGATGGCGACGCGCTCGGTGTCTTGCAAAGTGCGCAGAAGCAGCATGTACGCCTTGGGAGACTTGGAATCCGGCTCGAGATAGTAGGGCCGCTCGTACATGATGGGGTCCAACTGCTCGGCCGGAACGAACTCCACCACCTCGATTTCGCGGCTGTTCTCCGCGGGCAACGATTTCAAATCGGCCGCGGACAGCACAACTGTGCGGCCTTCCTCTTCGTAGGCCTTGTCGATATCCTCGTAATCCACAACAGAGGCGCAGATTTCGCACTTCCGCTGGTAACGGATGCGGCCTCCGTCCTTGTTGTGGACCTGGTGGAGACTGACATCGTGGTCCTCGGTGGCGCTGTAGAGCTTGACGGGTACGTTGACCAGCCCGAACGCGATAGAACCCTTCCATATGGCCCTCATGCACTAAGTGAACATCACAACAAGGCGGAGGTGAAGAGGTGGCAACCAGCCAAAGGGAGCGCGTCAACGTTGAAGGCCATGAACTGACGCTCACCAATCTGGGCAAAATCATCTACCCGGAGACTGGCACCACCAAGGCCGAAGTGCTCGAATACTATGCCGCCGTGGCCCCGTTCCTGATCCCGGCCGCCGCCAACCGGCCCGCCACCAGGAAGCGCTGGGTGCACGGAGTAGGGACCACGGCCGATCCCGGGCCGATGTTCTTCCAGAAGAACCTTGACGACTCCACGCCGTCATGGGTTCCCAGGGTCACCATCCAGCACAGGGAGCACAGCAACGTTTACCCGCTCGTCAACAACCTCGCCACGCTCACTTGGCTGGCCCAAATTGCCGCCTTGGAAATCCACGTGCCGCAATGGAAAGTGGACGCCGACGGAACCATGTTGCCACCGGACCGCCTTGTCCTGGACCTCGATCCGGGGCCGGGGACCGGCCTTTCCGAATGCGTCGAAGTCGCCAAGCTGGCGCGCAGCATCCTGCAGGACGTCGGGCTTGATCCGGTTCCGGTGACGAGCGGCAGCAAGGGCATCCATCTTTACGCCGGGCTCGATGGGACCCGCAAATGGGAGGAGGTCTCCGCGTTCGCGCACGAGCTGGCACGCTCGCTCGAGGCCGACCATCCGGATCTCGTGGTCAGTGATATGAAAAAGACCCTGCGCAACGGCAAGGTGCTGGTGGACTGGAGCCAGAACAGCGGGAACAAGACCACCATCGTCCCGTACTCCCTTCGCGGCCGGGCCCACCCGATGGTGGCCGCACCGAGGACGTGGCGGGAACTCGCCTCCCCCACGCTCGAGCATCTGGACTTCACAGCCGTCATGAAACGCGTCAAAGAGGGAAAGGACCCCTTCGCCGCGGTCGCGGCCGGCACCAGCGCCGCGGGCACCCCCACCAGCACGGCCGCGGCCACCGCCGTGAATCCGCGGCTGGCAACCTATGTGGACAAGCGCGACCCGCAGCGGACCCCGGAACCGTTTCCCGCCGTCGGACACCAACCAGGTTCGCGCCCGCTCCAGGACGACGCGGAACCGAATCCTCCCGGCGGAATCTTCGTCATCCAGGAGCACCACGCCCGCAGTTTCCACCTCGATTTCCGGCTGGAACACGACGGCGTCCTGGCGTCCTGGGCCTTGCCGCGGGGCGTGCCGGACACTCCGGACAAGAACCACCTCGCGGTGCGCACGGAGGACCACCCGATGGAATATGCGCAATTCGCGGGAATCATTCCTCAGGGCGAATACGGCGCGGGGACGGTCAGCATCTGGGACAGCGGCGAGTTCCAATGCGAAAAATGGCGCGACGGCAAGGAAGTCATCGCCACCCTCACCGGCAAGCCGGGCGGCGGTTTGCACGGCACCCGGCGTTTCGCGCTCATCCACACCGGGGAGTCGCCGTCGCAATGGCTGATCCACTTGATGAAGGACAAACCGGGCCACCGGGCGGTGCTGTTGCCCGACGCCGCTCCGCAGTCGAACGGAACCCCCAGCTACGCACCTATGCTCGCGACCTCCGGAACCGCCGCCGATGTCTCCTCCGGCGACTGGTTGTTTGAACTCAAGTGGGACGGGTTCCGGGCCATCGTATCGGGGTCGGGCGGCAAGATCAGGTTGACCAGCCGCTCCGGAATCGACATGACACCCACCTATCCGGAGCTGGCGGATCCGCGCTACTGGCCGGACCACGACTTCGTGGCTGACGGCGAAATCGTCGCACTCAGCAAGAACGGCCACCCCAGCTTCGAGCTGCTCCAGAAGCGGATGAACCTCTTCAAACCCGGCGACGTCGAACGTGCCCGGGCGTCCGTCCCCGTGCAGCTCATGGTGTTCGATCTCCTCTACGACGCCGGCTCCCAAGCCAGTGCCGACCTCACCGCCCTGCCGCTCAGCGAGCGCCGCGAAAGGCTGGCGACGTTCCACGCGAAACTGCCGGCGAGGGGCTCCCCTATCCATGTGTCCGAGGTCCTGGAGCATGACCTCGACGACATCCTGGCGAGCGCCGCCGAGCTTGGCTTGGAGGGAGTGATGGCCAAGCGCGCCGACAGCCGTTACCAGCCCGGCCGACGCAGCAGATCCTGGATCAAGCTCAAGTTGGAACGCACGCAGGAAGTGGTGGTGGGTGGCTGGCGGCCCGGCGCCGGGGCGAGACTCGGGACCATCGGTGCGTTGCTGGTGGGGATTCCGGACGGCGACAAGCTGCGCTACGCCGGCCGGGTGGGCACGGGGTTCAAAGACTGGCAACTGCGCGACATCCTCAAGCGCTTGCAGGGGCTCGATCGCCCGGACTCACCCTTCCACGACATCCCGGCCGAGGACGCCGCCACTGCGCACTGGGTTTCCCCCGAACTCGTGGGCGAGGTGACGTTCGGCGACTGGACCGCCACCGAGAGGATGCGGCACCCCGTCTGGCGCGGCTGGCGCCCCGACAAGTCCCCCGCCGACGTCGAGCGCGCCTAGCCCGAACAGTTCAGCGACACGGAAAATGCCCTACGCCACCAGAATTCCGGTGTCGCAGGGCATTTTCCGTGTCGAAATCTTATTAAGAGGAGTGCGGCAGTTGGGGACGGCTGGTGCGGTGGACGGCTGTGACCGCAGCCTGCTGGCCCGCGCGGCCGTGGTTGGCGCCGCGATCCTTGGGGTGCTTGGACTTGCCACTGCCGTCTGGCCAGGCAGGTGCTTGGGTCGAGCCCAGCGTCATGGCCACAGTTTCCGGGGCCGGCATGGGCGCCTTGTCCATGGACTCGACCAGATGGCTGGCTACCTCGGAGTTGATTTGTTGCTCAACGCGCTTCGCAACCATTGTTCTTCCTTTCTGCATTGAAACGAAGGGATTTTCCATACTAGGTGGGAGCGGTCCGATTGTCTGCACGTTCTACCAGCGGACCTTCTTCTCGGACTTGGCCAGCTTGCCGCTCGCTTGGGTAGGCTTGTGCCCTTTTCCGGTGCTTTGCCAGCTGTTCGCTGCCCCGCCGCGGGATTTGCTGGCCAGCATCTCCTTCTGGGCGTCAGTCAGTTTCGATTTGACCCCAGCTTCCGGGGCGTCGGTTTCCTGCGCCTCCGGCTCGTGCCCGGCGTCGGTTTCGGGTGTGTTCGGTGTCATGCAGTGGACTCCTTAAAGCTCTTGATGTGCCGGAGGAGGTATCGGGACGTGACGTCCGCTGCGAGACCCTGGTTCTGGTGAGAGCAACAGGAACGGCGCGGAGGCGAAGCCTCAACAGGCGTGGATTTTTGTCGGTTCAAACTCAGCGATGACCCGCTGGTCTATTCAAAAATCAGTGTTCCCATGCACCCACCCTAGACAATCCGGGCCGTGTTTGTGAACCCCGGCGCTCATCGAGGCCGTTTCAAGCGTGGCCTCCACGTCCGCTCTCGGCTAGCATGGCCCGGAGAGCACCCCTCGGTATCCCGAAAGGCTCTCCCATGTCAGCACACACGTTCCAGCCTTCCCATGCTGCCGTCACCGCACGGCTCCGTTCGGCAGGTTGCGTCTTCGCCGAAGACGAAGCCCGGCTCCTGATCGCCGCGGCGCACGCTCCCGGTGACCTTGACCGGCTGGTCGGACAACGCGCCTCTGGATTGCCCCTTGAATACCTTCTGGGCTGGGCGGAGTTCTGTGGCCAACAAGTTTCGGTGGATCCGGGCGTCTTCGTCCCCCGCCGCCGCACGGAGTACCTCGTCCAGGAGGCAGCCCGCCTCGTCCGGCCGGGCGCCGTCGTCGTCGATCTCTGCTGTGGATCGGGGGCCGTGGGTGGCGCTTTGGTTGCCGCCGTCGGCGGCATCGAGCTTCACGCCTCCGACGTCGACCCCGCTGCGGTCCTCTGCGCCCGTCGCAACATCGGCCCGACGGGCGGCCAAGTGCATGAAGGCGATCTCTATTCGGCACTGCCGGTCACTCTTCGCGGCCGGGTGGACGTCCTGGTGGCCAACGCCCCCTACGTCCCCACGGACTCGATCGGGATGATGCCGCCGGAGGCCCGGCTGCATGAACCGCGGGTGGCGCTCGACGGCGGTGCGGACGGTTTGGACGTGCAGCGCAGGATCGCGGAGGAGGCCCCGTCATGGCTGGCTCCCGGAGGTCGGTTGCTGATCGAAACGAGCGTCCGGCAGGCCCCGACGACGGCGGCACTGTTCGGGCAAGCGGGACTGTCAGCGAGGGTGGTCCATTCCGAAGAATTCGACGCCACGGTGGTGCTGGGGAAACGGCAGGAAACCCGCCGGACATGATCAGCAAACTGTGTGTTCCGGGCCCCTGAACCAAACAATTTGGTAACGAACCCCCGGAGCACGCCAGAATCCGCGTGATTCCGGGGCTGTAGGGACCACATGGATGTCAGACATTTGTACCCAAAACCGCCCGGAAAGGCCCCGGATTTCGGAGCCCAACTCTAGGATCCGGCGAATCTCGCGTAAAATTGAAACCCTGCCCAGAGCGGAGCAGCTGTATGTCGCAAGCAAATGATCTCCCTAGGAGAAACACAAATGCCCACAGACCGAAGCATTACCGACTCTTCAGCAGGCGCTAGGAACGCTGCTGCAACGAGCAAGACCGCACCACGCGGTGCCTCAAAATTGAAACTTCCAACACGCCGTCGACTCAAGGTATCCGACGTCAACGTCGTTGACCAGCCCATGCTGAAAAAAGCACTCGGCGGCACGATCGTCGGCAACACCATGGAATGGTACGACGTCGGCGTGTTCGGCTACCTCATCACCACGATGGGGCCGGTCTTCCTGCCCGAGGCCGATAAGTCCGTGCAGACCCTGTTCCTCCTGGGAACATTCGCCGCGACCTTCGTGGCACGACCGCTCGGCGGCGTTGTCTTCGGCTGGCTCGGCGACAAGGTGGGCCGCCAGAAGGTGCTCGCCACAACACTCCTGCTGATGGCTGCAAGCACCTTCGCCGTCGGACTCCTGCCTGGATACGCACAAATCGGCATCTGGGCAGCCGCGCTACTGGTCATCCTGAAACTCGTCCAGGGTTTCTCGACGGGCGGCGAATACGCCGGCGCCACTACCTTCGTGAGCGAATACGCTCCGGACAAGCGCCGCGGCTTCTTCGCGAGCTTCCTGGACATGGGCTCCTACATCGGCTTCGCCCTTGGCGCCGCCCTCGTATCAATCCTCCAGCTCACCATCGGCCAGTCAGCCATGGAGGACTGGGGCTGGCGACTGCCGTTCCTCATCGCGGGTCCGCTCGGCGTCATCGCCGTGTACTTCCGTAGCAAGATCGAGGAATCACCCCAGTTCCAAGCCACTTTGGATGCCCAGGAAGCCCTGGCAGCGGATGCCGCAGCGGGCGACGCCGCGGTAGCCAAGGGCCCCATCGGCATCGTGAAAGCCTACTGGCGCCAGATCATCCTCGCCATGATTCTTGCCGCAGCCGCCAACACGGTGGGCTACATGCTGACTTCCTACATGCCCACGTACCTGACCGAGTCCAAGGGATACGATCCCGTTCACGGCACGTTGCTGACCATCCCCGTGTTGGTCATCATGGCAGTCTGCATCCCGTTGACAGGCAAGCTCTCCGACCGGATCGGCCGCCGGCCCGTACTGTGGATCGGCGCCGTCAGCACGGTCGTGTTCGCCGTTCCGGCCTTCCTACTGATTGGCGTCGGCGACATCTGGTCCACGCTTGCCGGTCTGGCCCTGATCGCCTTCCCCGTCACGTTCTACGTCGCAAACCTCGCGTCCGCGCTCCCGGCGCTGTTCCCGACGTCGAGCCGCTATGGGGGGATGGGCATCGCCTACAACTTCTCCGTAGCGATCTTCGGCGGCACCACGCCGTTCATTGTCGCCTCCTTGATCCAGGCCACCGGCGATGACATGATGCCCGCGTATTACCTCATGGGCACGTCAGTGGTTGGCGCAATCGCCATCTACTTCCTGCGCGAATCCGCACAGCGCCCGCTTCCGGGTTCCATGCCGAGCGTGGACACGCAGGCCGAGGCCCGCGAGCTCGTGGCAACCCAGGACACCAACCCATTGATCGACTTGGACGAAATGCCGTTCGACAACGGCACCCTCGTAGCCGCGGAGCCGGATCGGGACCCCGTCCCGGCCTAGGCAGACTGCGGGCGCGGGCTGCGGGCGGCCCGCGCCGGCGGGGCAAGGCTGGTTGTTTGGTAGCGGTATCGCTGCAAACAACCAGCCTTGCCGTCGTTTAAGGCCCTGTCCTTCAGGCCTTGCGGTCGGTCTTCTGCTCCTGCATCCGTTTTGCCTGCGCCTGGATCTTCGGGCCGTAACCGCCGTTCAACGCGGTGTCCCTGATGTGGGTGGCTTTCGCGACCCGGTCGCCGGCCGCCGCATCCTTCAGCGCCTTCAGGTCCGCCTGCAGCGCGGCTGGAAGCTTTGCGGCCAGCTTCGGGCGCTTGTCGAGGATGAAGGTGGCGATTTTCGCGGCGCGCTGGCCGTAGGTGGGCTTGCTGCTGTCCCCGTTGACGAAGAACCGCAGGCCAACCGCCAGCGGGTGGCGCGCCAGTGCCGTTTTGGCCGCGACGGCAGCCGCTGCTGTCGGCTGGGAGGTGGCTGCCGCCGTCGTGCCTGTGCCGCTTGAGGTAGCCGCGTTCGCAGCGATCACGCCGCCGCCCAGCAGGAGGCCTGCCGCAAGGACGCCGACGACGACGGTGCGGGCCTTGGTGCGCTTGCGGCCCTCAACGGGGGTACCGGGGCTCGGGATGGTGTTGCTCATGGTTCGTGTCCTTTGTTCCGGCCGGGGGTCGATCCGCCGGCGCTCTTCACAACACTCTGGTCCGGCCGCATGAACTGACTGTTCGGCCAATGTTCGAGGAATGTAAAACCGTCCCCGCCGGCTGACGATGACACTCCAGGCACCCCGTCCTTGCTGTTGAATGGACGCATGGAAGAGAGCCGCGGATTGGTGCTGATTGCGGAGGATGAACAGGCAATTGCCGATATCCAGCGCCTCTATCTGGGTCGCGCAGGTTTCGGCGTCCACGTGGAGCGGGACGGGGTTTCGGCGCTGGCACAGATCAAGCGGCTCAAACCGGTCGCGGTGATTCTCGACGTCGGGCTACCCGGCTTGGACGGGATCGAGCTCTGCAGGCAATTGAGGCAGGCCGAGGATTGGACGCCCGTGCTGTTCGTCACGGCCCGCGATGAGGAGGTGGACCGCGTCCTTGGCTTGGAACTCGGCGCTGACGACTATCTCACCAAGCCGTTTTCGCCCTCCGAACTGGTCGCGCGGGTCAAGGCGGTCCTGCGTCGGACCGAGGGAACCCCACGGCCCAAACCACTGGTGCTTGGCAGCGTTGAACTGGATCCGCTGAACCGGACCGCACGCGCGGGAACTGAGGAACTCACGCTGACCGCCACCGAATTCGACCTCCTCGCCTATCTCATGGCCCAGCCCGGCCGGGTCTTTTCCCGTGAGCAGCTCCTGTCCGCAGTGTGGGGGCAGGCCAGCTACGCCGCCGGACGGACAGTGGATGTGCACATCGCGCAGCTCCGCGCCAAGCTCGGCGGGCACTCCCCCATCGCGACGAGCCGCGGTGTCGGCTATTCGGCGGGGGCTTCCCCATCGTCCGGCCCCCGTCCCTCGGCCGGGGAACCCACGTGAGGCGCTGGTTCGGCACGCTGGCGGGGCGCACGACGGCGGTGATCGCCGCCGTCGCGACCGTCGCCGTCGTGCTTGCCGGCCTGCTGGCGGCGCAACTGGTCAACGCCACGGCCGTGGACGAAGCCAAGAAGTATCTCGCGGTCGAGGCCGATTCCCTGAGCAAGCAATCAAGCCTTGGCAGCCTGCAGGACCTTCGCGCAGACCTGCTCACCCACGGCGCGAGGTTAGCGCAAATCAGTAACGACGGCCGAGTGAGTGGCGGCGGGGCGCGGCTGGTGGATGCGAAGACCGTCGCGGACGTCTTGGCTGGAAAATCGGTCTCGACATCGGTGAACGGTCCGCAAAACACCGTGGTCCTCGAGGCCCGGCCGTTGGCGGCCGGCGGTGGCGTGGTGCTGGCGCAGCCGGTGTCCGAAATCCGTGCGGCCGCCGCTCCCCTGCTGAGCCGCATGCTGATTGCCCTCGCCGTTTGCCTTGTGTTCGCCATCGTGGCCGGTGGCCTTCTGGCGCAATGGTTGAGCCGGCCCTTGGTTCGCACGGCACATTCGGCCCATCGGCTTGCCGCCGGAGAACGATCCGTGGCGGTGGCGCCCGGCGGCCCGGCCGAAGTGGTGGAGGTTTCGCAGGCACTGGCTGCCCTCGACGCCGCACTCCGGACCAGCGAGGGGCGCCAACGCGAGTTCCTGCTCTCCATTTCCCATGAAATCCGGACACCCCTCACCGCGCTGCGGGGCTACGCGGAGGCGCTTGCCGACGGTGTGGTCAGCGGAGACGACGTGAGCGGGGTGGGCCGGACTCTCGTCGCCGAAACCAACCGCCTGGACCGTTTTGTCCGCGACCTCCTGGAATTGGCACGGCTTGAGTCCGACGATTTCCGCGTGGAACTGCAACCTGTGGACGCGTCCTTGATCCTGCGCGAGAGCTGGCAGGCCTGGCAGGCGGTGTGCATCCAGAACGGGATCGCGGGGCGGCTCGAACTGCCTCTTGGGCCATTGCCGGTCCGCAGCGACGGCCAGCGGCTGCGCCAAGTGGTGGACGGGCTGCTGGAAAACGCACTGCGCGCGACACCCGAAAGCGCTCCGGTTGTGCTCGCCGCTTACGCGACCGGAAGCGGGCTCACCGTTGAAGTGCGCGACGGCGGCCCTGGCCTCACGGAGGCGGATGCCGCCGTCGCGTTCGAACGCGGTGCGCTCTTTGCCAGGTACAGCGGAGAACGGCCGGTTGGAAGCGGACTGGGCTTGTCCATCGCGGCAAGGATCGTGCAGCGGGTGGGCGGCCGCATCAGTGTGCGGGTGGCGCCTGAGGGCGGCGCGGCGTTCGTGGTGGAGTTGCCCGGCATTCCCGCGGGCGCCCCGCAAACGTAGACTCTGCGCATGGCCGATATTCCAGTGGGTTCGCTGCACCACATAGAGATTTGGGTACCCCACATCGGCCGTGCGCAGGAAGAGTGGGGCTGGCTGTTGGCCGAACTGGGCTACGAACAATTCCAGGAGTGGCCCGAGGGGTGTAGCTGGAAACTCGGAGGCACGTACATCGTGATCGAACAGTCCACGGCGCTCACGGGAAGCACCCACCGCAGGACAGAACCTGGCCTCAACCACCTCGCCTTCCATGCCGGCACCAGGGAGAGCGTGGACCGGCTCCGGGAGCTCGGCGCCGACTCGGGCTGGTATGAGATGTTCGAAAGCAAGTTTCCCCACGCAGGCGGGGCCGACCACTACGCCGCCTATCTGGTGAATACAGACGGCTACGAGGTTGAGCTGGTTGCGGGGTAGGGGCGGGGGATTCGCCTAGGAACCCGGATTCCGGAGCCGGGCCTTGAGGGCCGCCGTATCAACGCCCAGGTTATGGAGCAGGACGGCAGCCGGATCCGGTACCTGCCGCTCCAGCAGGGCGAGCAGGAGGTGCCGCGTGGTGATTCTTCGGACCTTCTCCCGGGTGGTCAGTATTAGTGAATCCTGAATGACTGAGCGGGCTGCCGAGGTGAAGGTAGTCCGGCTGCTTCCCTTCGGCGTATTCAGGGCACCGAAGTTCCCCATCGTGATGCCAACGGATTCCAGCGCCTGCTGGTCGAGGGTGTCGAGCTGGGCGCGGGCGGATTCGAGGTCCGTCTCCAAAGTCCGGCAGCTCTCGGGGTCGTGGAGCAGCCCCAGCAGCAGATGGTCCGTTCCGATTCTCCGGTCTCCGCGGCGTTTGGCTTCCTCGGCGCCGGCATGGACAGCAGTTCTTGCTTCGCCGGCAAATCGTTCAAACATGGCAGGCTCACTTTCCGTATTTGGCGTGGACCGACTGCTTGGAGACGCCCAAGGCATCACCGATCTGTTCCCAGGACCAGCCCTGCTGCCGCGCGAGGGCCACATTGGTGGCCTCTACCTTTTCCGCCAGGCGATGCAGGGCACCAACGGCGCGGAGGCCAATTGCCGGGTCGGTCGCCGCGATATGGGAAGTCAGCTCATCACCATTCATGCTGTCAGTTTGAACTGACAGCATGAATCTGTCAATCCAAACTGACGAAATCGTCCTGGGCAAGGATTGACTTGACGCGCCGCCGCATGGCGATCCTCGGCCAACGACTCAGGCCCACCAAACCCTCGCACTCGAGAATGCCCCGGAGTCCGTCGTCCAACAGCTCCGGTTCCAAGTCCTCAAAACCCAGCCGGCGATAGTAGGGCGCATTCCACGGAACATCGCGGAAAGTGGTCAAGGTGAGCCACTCCAGGCCCTCGGCCTGCGCCCACTTTTCGGCCCCGTCGAGCAGTTCGCTCCCCAGACCTCTCCGCGCATGCGACGGGTGGACACTCAACTGCTCCACGTGCGCATTTCCGTCGAGGTGTTCAACCAGGAGATAGCCCACCGGATCGTCTGATGCGTCGGCGAAGACCAAAGCACCGCCCCGTGACTGGAAAATCGCCAACTCCGTGACGGTCAGGGGCTCGTCGTCGGCGATGGCGTCCATTCCGCAAGAGCGGAAGATCTCCCCCGCGGCGAATTCGATCCCGCGGAGTCGTTCAAGTTCGTCCGGCCGTGCCGCCCTGATCATGCGGCGGCACCGTTGCGGGCAAGATATTCGTTGCGCTGCTCAATGAGGTTCTGCAGGTATCGCGCCAGGAACGCTTTCTCCACAAGCCGGCCCACGACGCCGAAGGGCGCCGCGAACTCGACGCGATCGATCATGAGCGTGCCGCCGTCGTCGGGAAGGAACTCGTGCACGTGCCGGAAGAAACGGAAGGGTCCCCGCACTTGCTCGTCCGTAAACGACTCCGGGAAGCGATACCGGGTGATCCGGCTGCTCATCCGCAGGGGTACCGCGAAATGCCAGGCCTGCCAGGTGACCTCGTCGCCTTCCGAGAGCAGTCCGGACACGACGCCGGCAACCGCACGTTCCCGGGACTTGGCCATGGAGCCAACGTGGGCGTCGACGTTGCGGGCGAGATCGAAGAGCTCCCCCGGCTCCATTCCAATATTCGTACGGCACGTGAACGACACAGTCATGCTTCGATCCTGCCACCGTTTCGAAACCCCCGTCGACCCAACTAGCTCGCAGTTGTTGTCGTTATGAGGCTCCAAAACGACACTAACTGCGAGCCAGTTGGGTGGGAGGCTGGGCCCACGCCGGTGGGGACTAGTTGGACGGGAAGTTGTACGACGCTCCCGAAGCGTGGGCGGACTCGGGCCAACGGGACGTGATGACCTTGCCTCGGGTGTAGAAGGAGACTCCCTCGGGGCCGTAGATGTGCTTGTCGCCGAAGAGCGAGGCCTTCCAGCCGCCGAAGGAGTAGTAAGCCACGGGAACCGGCAACGGCACATTGATTCCGATCATGCCAACGTCAACTGAACGTTGGAATTTCCTGGCGGACGCCCCCGAGGAGGTAAAGATCGCGGTGCCGTTGCCGTACGGATTGGCGTTGATCAGCCTGATGCCTTCATCGAGGTCCTCCACCCGCACCACCACCAGGACCGGGCCGAAAATCTCCTCCTGGTAAGCGCTCATTTCGGTCTTGACGTGGTCGATCACGGTGGGGCCGACCCAGAAACCGTCCTCATGCCCAGGAACCACGAGGTCCCTGCCGTCCACGACCATGGCGGCGCCGGCCTGCTCCGCCTCGGTCACCGTCTTGACGATGAACTCCCGGGACTCGGGGCTGATCACGGGGCCCATGTCGGCGTCGGCGTCGGTACCGTTCTTGACCTTGACGTCGAGGGCACGCTCTTCGACCTTCTTGACCAGCAGATCCGCGGCATTGCCGACGGCGACGGCCACTGAGATTGCCATGCACCGTTGTCCGGCGGAACCGAACGCTGCGGCGGCCAGGTGGTCGGCGGCGTTGTCCAGGTCGGCGTCGGGCAGCACGATCGCGTGGTTCTTTGCCCCGCCCAGGGCCTGGACCCGCTTGCCATGCGCCGTCGCCACTTCCAGGATGTGCTTCGCGACAGGGGTGGAACCTACGAAGGAGATGGCGTCCACGTCCGGGTGCGTGAGGAGCCCGGAGATGACATCACGGTCACCGTGCAGGACCTGGAACACGCCGTCGGGCAAGCCGGCGTCTCGGAACAGTTTCGCAAGCAACATCGCGGCCGAAGGGACGCGGTGCGAAGGCTTCAGGATGAAGGCGTTGCCCGTCGCGATCGCCATCGGAGCCATCCACAGCGGCACCATCACCGGGAAGTTGAATGGAGTAATGCCGGCCACGACGCCCACGGGCTCCCGGAACGAGAAGACATCGATGCCCGTGGAGACCTGGTCCGAGTACTCCCCCTTGAGCAACTGCGGAATGCCGCAAGCGAACTCGATGACCTCCAGGCCCCGGCCGATCTCGCCCTTCGCATCGGAAATGACCTTGCCGTGTTCGGCAGTGATCAGGGCCGCGAGTTCGTCCACATGGGCAGCGACGAGCTCACGGAACTTGAACAACACGGCAGTGCGCTTGGCCAGCGAAATATCGCCCCAGGACGCTGCGGCCTCCTTGGCGATGGTAACCGTCGCGTCCAAATCGGCGCGGTTGGCCAACCGCAACTCGGCAGTCACGGCACCCGTGGCCGGGTTGTAGACAGGCTTGGTGCCCGTGCCGCTGCCGGCGGCCTCGGTTCCGCTGATGAAGTGGTTGATGATGGTCATTACTGCTCCTGTAGTAGGTGGTGCTCCACGGCATGAACGTCGTTGACATCCCGCGGCAAGCCGGTGGCGAGTGATTCCTGGAGCGCCAGGCGGACGGCCAGGTTCTGTTCGGTCAATTCCCTCTGGACGAGCTCGGGTCCGGAGTTGCGCACCCACGCACTGAACCGTTCGATTTCGGTCTTGAACGGGTCTTCCCCGATGTCGACAGACTCAGTCCGACCGTCGCGGAAGGACACCGTAACGCGGGCAATTTCGCCCGGGTCCGGGTCGAAAGCCTTGTCCAGGGTGATGTGGCCTTTCGTGCCGATAATCTGGAACGTGTTGGTGCGCGGGCCCTCGAAACCGCAGTCCAACGTTCCCAGGACGTCCCCATAGTCCAGGATCGCGGCCATAGTGGTTTCCACCGCGTCCGTGCGGCTTGTGCCCTTGCCGAAGACGGTTTCCGGTGCGCGGCCCATGACCATGTTCATGATGTCGACGGCGTAGCAACCGACGTCGTTAAGCGCACCTCCGTCCATTCCCGGCTGGAGGCGGACCTCGCCTTCGCTTCGGTCCATGACGAAATGGAAGCGGGCGTGCATGGACACCAACTCGCCGATCTTGCCCGAGTCGATGAACTCACGGACTTTCTGGTGCTGGGGGTGGAAGCGGTACATGAACGCTTCCATGAGGTTCACCCCGTTGCGTTCGCAGGCTTCCAGAACCCGGTGGTAGTCGTGGGTGTTGGCGACGAGCGGCTTCTCGCAGAGGATGTCCTTGCCAGCTTCGGCAGCCGCAACAATCCAGTCGGCGTGCAACGAGTTGGGGAAAGGCAGGTAGACGGCTTCGATGCTTGGATCGGCCAGTAATTCCTCGTGGGAAGAATAGGCGGACGGGATGCCGAAGCGCGCTGCGACGTCGGCCGCCTTTCCGTTCGGGCTGCTGATCGCCGAGGCAACGGCATTCCGGGCCCGGCTCATGGCCGGCAGGAACCGCCCTTGGGCGATCCGTGCCGTGGTCAGCACTCCCCAGCGGACGGCGCTCATCGGTCGATTTCCGCTTCGAGCTGGCGCAGGAACGCGACCGACTGGCGGACGTCCCGGACCGGACCGTCGTCGGTGGGTTCGGAATCCAGGATGGTGTCCTGCTCCATGGTGAACCAGCCCTCGTAACCGGCGTCCAGCAGGTTCCGGACGATTCCGGCGATGCCGACGTCGCCTTGTCCCAGGGGCACGTACATGCCTGCCTTGACGCCGTCGGTGTAGGAGATCTCGCCGGCCTGGACCCGCTGTGCGAGGGCCTTGCGCACGTCCTTCAGGTGGGTGTGGCCGATCCGCGAGGCGTAGTCGCGAACCAGAAGGGCAGGGTCGGTGCCGCCGATGAGCAGGTGGCCGGTGTCCAGGCACAGGTTCGCCGCGGTGTCGTTGAGGACCCGGTCAACATCCGAGGTGCTTTCGATCATGGTTCCCACGTGCGGGTGGACCACTGCCTGGATGCCCTTGTCCGCGGCGGCCTTGACCACTGCGTCAAGGTTCCTGCCGAACAGTTCCCAGCCTTCGGCGTCGAGCTCGTGGCGCTGATCGTAACCTGCGACGCCGGTCTCCGCAGCGAGGACCATGACGCTGGCCCCGGCAGCTTCGTACGCGTCCAGCTCGGCGGACACAACATCCAAAGGGTTCCTGGACGGATCGTGCAGGATGACCGGGAAGAACCCGCCGATGGCCTGGAGGTTGTGCCGCTTCAGCACCTCCGCACGTAGGGCGGCTTGTTCGGGCAGGAATCCGGCCGGGCCGAACTCGGTGGCGCTGATCCCCAAGGCGGTCATTTCGGACAAGACCCTGTCGGCCTCAAGCTGGTGGCCCCAACCGGGGACTTCGCAGACGCCCCAGGAAATGGGTGCTGCGGCAAGACGCTGGGTGATGGTGCTCAATCTGATCCTCCGTATACGTTTTGGTCCCAGTCGATGACCGAGCCTGTGACAACACCACTCCGGTCGGAGAGGAGAAAGACAATGAATTCGGCGATCTCGTCCACTTGTCCGAGCTTTCCCATGGGGACGGATGCGTTGGCTTTCTCCAGCCAGTCCTCCCCCGCGCCGTGGAATTTCTTCTGGGTTTCGGCTTCGCCGTCCGTGGCGGTCCAGCCGATGTCCAGCCCGTTGATGCGGATTTTGTCCCAACGGTGGGCATGCGCCGCGTTGCGGGTTGCTCCGGCCAGGCCGGCCTTGGCCGCCACATACGGCGCCAAGTACGGCTGCCCGCCGAGTTCGGCGATCGAGATGACGTTCACGATGCTTCCTGGCACACCCCTGCTACAAAGATGCTTGATGGTTTCGGCCATGATGAAGAACGGCGATTTCAGGTTCACTGCGATGTGCGCGTCGAAGAGCTCGGGCGTCGTGTCCAGCATGGTGCCGCGGGTGGTCAGGCCGGCCGCATTGACCGCGCAGTCGAGTTGCCCGAAGACGCTGATGGTCTCAAGCACCGAGTTCCGGGCCTGTTCGACGTCGGCAAGATCGGTCTTGATGAACCGGGTTTCGACGCCGGATGCCGTGATTTCCGCGGCGAGCCGTTCACCCGATCCCGCGTTCCGGCCCGTGACGGCGATCCCGGCTGCACCCTCGGCCGCCGCGCGTCTCGCGACTCCGGCGCCCAAGCCCTGCGTGCCCCCGCTGATCAGGATGACTTTGTCCTGGAGAAGTGGCATGGCTAGAGCTGCCCGATCTTGACCGAATTTTCGATGCTGACAGCGCGGCCGGAACGGGCGGACTCTTCAGCTGCGTTGGCCAAGGCGAGTGCCTGCAGGCCGTCGTCGAACCCCGGGCTGCAGGGGATGCCTGCGCGGATGGCCTTGGCGAAGCTGTCCAATTCGTTCCGGTAAGCCGCGGCGTAACGCTCCAGGAAGAACGGCAGGTAGGCGTCAGACTCTTCGGTGCCCGCGGCGCCATACTTGCGCACCGTCGTCGGGGTGACGTTGCCTGCGCTGAGCATCCCCTCGCTGCCGAACGCCTCCAGTCGCTGGTCGTGGCCGAAGGCGCTGTGGCGGGAGTTGGTAATGGTGACCAGCTCGCCGTCGCGGCCCTTGAGGGTGATGACAACCGAGTCGAAGTCCCCGGCTTCCTCGATGTAGTCGCAGAACATGTTGGCGCCAGTGGCTGAAACTTCGATGATGTCAGGGACGAAAAACCTGGCCATGTCGAGGTCGTGGATGCTCTGGTCCCGGAAGATCCCGCCGGAGGTGGCGATGTAGGCAGCGGGCGCAGGTGCGGGATCACGGCTGATAATGGTCAGCTGTTCGAGGCGGCCGATTTCCCCCGCCGCGACACGCGATTGGATGGCCGCGAAGTGGGGATCGAAGCGGCGGTTGAACCCAAGCATGAGGGGCGTGTTGTTGCCCTTGATCGCGTCGCGGCAAGCGAGCGCACGCTCGATGTCGAGGTCGATCGGCTTCTCGCAAAGAGCTGCCACGCCTTGCGCCATGGCGCGCGAGATCAGGTCCACGTGCGTGCTGGTGGGCGATCCGATCACGACGGCGTCAAGGTCACCGTTCGCGAAAACCTCGTCGGCTGACTCGACGGCGATAGCGCCGGTCCCGGCCGCCAACGTGCGGGCTCCTTCAATGAAAGGGTCGGCGATCCATGCCAGTTCCAGGTCCGGGTGCTCGGCGATGTTCCGGGCGTGGACCTGCCCGATGCGGCCGGAACCGAACAGCGCGACCTTCAGTGGGCGTTCAGTGGACATGTGTGGGGTCCTTTCTAGCGGGTTGCCCGGGAAAATCCGGACGTGGGTTGGTTCTGGATGGTGGACGGGTACGTGCCCAGCTTCAGAGCGGTCACGGGGTTGCCACCGCGGCGGGCGTGCGGCCCGCGAGGACGTCAACCGCGCCTTGGGCGGCATCCCTGACCGTGTGGGCCATGCCTTGACGGGTGAATCCCATCAGGTGCGGAGTCAGGACGACGTTTTCGTGGTCGAACAAGGCGTGGTGGGCGGGCGGCTCGGGATCGTACACGTCCAGGCCGAGCCCCGAGAGCTGCCCGGACTGTAGTGCCTCGTGGACGGCGTCGAGGTCGATGAGGCCGCCGCGGCTGCAGTTGATGAGGATCGCTCCGGGCTTCACGGCCTTGAGCCGCTCCGCGTTGATGAGGTTGTGGTTTTCCGGCGTCAGGGGCGCGTGGAGGGTGATGAAGTCGCTGCCTGCAAGGAGCTCCTCCACGGTGCCACAGCGGATCTCGGCGGGGATTTCGGCGAAAGGATCATAGGCCAGGACTTTCAGCTCGAAGGCCTCGGCGATACGCGCCACCCGGCGGCCTATGCGGCCGTAACCGATGATGCCGAGCGTGAATCCCTCGAGGTCTCCGACGCCGACGGCGGCACGTTGCTCCCAGCGTCCCTCGCGGACCAGCGAGGTCAGCGGAGAGAGCTTCTTGACGAGCGCCAGCAGGTGGGCGAACACGCCTTCGGCCACCGAGGCGGTGTTGCTTCCGGGCGTGATGACCACCGGGATTCCGCGTCGCTTCGCTTCGGCGACGTCCACGAGGTCCGTTCCGACGCCGGTCCTGGCGATGACTTTGAGGGCGGGCATGCGGTCCAACAGTTCCCGGTCCACGCGGTAGGCAGCCCTGACGATCGCGGCATCGGCGTTGGCCAGGTCCTCGTCGGTGGGGTCCTGGATGAGCCGCTGGTGTTCGGAGAGCAGCGGTTCCACGAGGTCTGGCTCGACGCTGCCGAGAGCGACAAAGATTTGGGGTGTGGTTATGGAAGCCATCGTCATCCTTGAAGATGTGGAGGGGTATGTGGGCGGCGCCGGGAATGGCGACCGCTGATAGGTCTAGAAAGTTAGAGGCCCAGGAGACTGGATTTCCGCACGACCAAGTGGGGCGTGACGGAATGGTGGACGAACCCGCTGCCTTCACCATGGATGCGTTCCAGGAGGGTCTTGGCCCCCGTGACGCCGATGGTGGAGCTGTCCGGGTCGACGGTGGTCAGTCCCAGGCGCGGCATGGCACCGAGCGCGATGTTGTCATAACCGGTGACGGCTATTTCGACGCCGCGTTCATCGGCAGCTGTCATGGCTCCAAATGCGGCGAGGTCGTTGATGCAGGCCAGCGCTGTGGGGCGCTGGTGCTCGGAGCGGGAGGCCAGGGCACGTTGCGCGGCAACATAGCCGGACTCCTGGAAGAAGTCGGCGTCGACCACGCGGATATAGCGGGCCAACCCGTGCTCTTCCATTGCCGCCGAATAACCGTCCACGCGTTCCCGTCCAACCGAGCCACCGAGACCGCCGAGGTGCACGATGTTCTCGTGTCCCTGGGCGATCAAGTGCTCAACAACCATGGACATGCCGAGGGCGTCGTCGCTTCGCACGATGTCGGCGGTGTCGATGTAGTCCGGTCCGCCACCGGCAAAGACCACAGCCCCTCCGGAAACGGCGCGGCTGAACGGTGCTTTGTCAGGCACAGTTCCGACGACGAGCAGCCCTGCGACCCGCAAGTCCCGGAAGGCCTGCAGGATGGACTGGTCCACTCCCCTGCCCGCCGCCGTGACCGCACTGAAGAGGACGGTGTGCCCGGCCTCTTCAAGTACGGTCCGTGCGGCGTCGGCGACGTCGAAGGCCCACGGATTGTGCATGTCGCTGACCAGCACGCCAATGGTTCCGCTTTCCCGTGTTGCCAGTGACCGGGCCGCGAGGTTCAACTCGAAGCCCATCTCCTCAACAGCCTTGAGCACCCGCTGGCGGCGTTCGTCGCTGACGCGCGGTGAGTCGCGCAGCACGAGTGAGACCAAGGACTTGGAAACGCCAGCGCGTTCTGCCACGTCCATGATCGTCGGCCGCCGGGCGGATGGAGGTGCCATGGTTATGCCCGCGCTGCCGTGGTGCCGTGGATTTCCTCGATCTTCTGCCATTGACCGGACAGCGAGGACGCTTCCGCGGCGCTGACAATGGCAGCGGCCGAAGCGGCGTCGTGGATGTTGGAGTTATCCTGCGCTCCTCCGGTGACGGCAACGAGGAACTTCTTGGCCTCGATGACCTTGAGGTCGTCAAACCCCATGCTGTTGCCGGGCCCAGGTTGGAAGTGGGAGTAATCCCCATGGCGCGGGCTGGCGTTGACGGTGGTGTAGCCCTGCTCGTCGTTATTGCGGCCCAGGCAGACCTTGAGTTCGTTCATGCGCTCGAAGTCCCATTTGAGCGAGCCTTCGGTCCCGTAGACCTCGATCTGGTAACCGCATTCGGGTCCAACGGCAACGCGGGAGGATTCGATGGTGCCGACGGCGCCAGCCCCGCGGGCGGACGGGCCGAATCGGACCAGCGCTGCAGCGTAGTCCTCATTCTCGACCTCTCCCATTTCACCGTTTTCGATCACCGCGAAGTGCGTCCCTGACCCCATCGCCAGCTTGGGGCGCTGCGTGTAGACCGTGCTTGTGAGCGCGGTTACCTCGGCGATCGGCCCAACTACATATTGGCACAGGTCCGTTGCGTGGCTGAACAGGTCCGCCAGCACGCCGGTACCGGCAAGTTTCCGGTCAAAGCGCCAGGACAGCGCACCGTTGGGTTCGGACGCGTACCCGGAGAAGAACACGGCGCGGACGTTCGTGATGCGGCCGAGCCGCCCGTCCGCGATGAGCTTCCTGGCGTGCTCCACTGCCGGGGCGTGGCGGTAGTTGTAGCCGATGGAAGTCACGACGCCGGCCTCCACGGCGGCTTCCTGCACGGCTGCGGTTTCCTCGTAGCCGCGTCCGACGGGCTTTTCGATCCAGAAGTGCTTGCCGGCTTTGGCCGCCGCGATGCCGATTTCGGCGTGCAGGAAGTTGGGGGCGCAGATGGAAACGACGTCGACGTCCGGGTGGTTCAGGACATCGTGGTAGTCGGTGGTGCCCTCCGCGAAGCCAAGGACATCGCGGGCGTAGTCCACCCGGTCCGGTGCCGTGTCCGCCGCGATGACGAGCTTGGTGGTCAAGCCGAGCTCCGGGTAGGCGTAGGGGACCGTCTGGTAGGCGCGCGAGTGGAGCTTTCCCATCCATCCGACGCTGATGAGGCCTACACCGACTGTGCGGGATTCTTGGCTCACGTTATTGCCTTTCTCATTGAAAATTCTTGTCAGTTGCGGGCGGTGTCAAAAGCGTCGCGGAACGCCGCCGCCATAATGGTGGAGTCCGAGCCAATGGCCACGAACCGGAAGCCCTGGCGGACATACTTGGCTGCCGCCATGCCGTCCACAGCGAGGATGCCGGCCGCTTTGTTGTGCAGCTGCGCGGCGGCGACCACCCGTTGCAGTGCTTCTTGGAAGGCGCTGCTATCCAGTTGCATCGGCACACCCAGGGCGAAGGACATGTCCATCGGTCCGACGAAGAGGACATCCACGCCGTCCTGCGCCGCGATCTCCTCGACGTGCTCGAGTGCGTCGAGGGTTTCGATCTGGACGATTCCGACGGTTGACTGCTGGTCCGCGCTCAGCGGAGCCCTGTCCATGCCCCAGCGGCAGGAGCGGTTGTAGGTTGCCACGCCACGGTCGCCGTAGGGCGGATAGAGCATGTGCTTCACGGTTTGCTTGGCTTCTTCAACGGTGTTCAGTCGGGGCACCATGATGCCTGCCGCGCCTTGATCGAGCACGCGACCGATGCGGATCCGCTCCCCGCTCTCCACGCGGACAAGAGTGGGGACGCCGTAGCTTCCGGCCGCAAGGACACCGTCGCGCACGGCATCTTCACCGCCGGAACCATGCTCAAGATCGATGAGGACCCAGTCCGCGCCGGCAGCGGCGCACACTTCCACCGTGGTGGCCGAAGCCATGCCAACGAAGGTCCCCACCGTGACTTCCCCGGCCGCCAAGCGGCGCCGCAGCCGGCCGCCGTCGAGCGGTCCGCCGTCGTAATTGCTGCCGCCCGAGGCGCTCATCCGAACCACCGCTGGCGGCTCTTTGCCTGCTCGTAGTCGGCGCGGAGGGTGCGGACCCATTCCTGACCGGACACTTCTGCGGGAGCTACGTCCCACCAGACATCGCCGCCGGGCAGGTCGACGTGGGGAACGGTTGGCACCACGATCACGACTGGTCCTTGGGTGTCGCGGGTGGAGGCCAGCGCTTCCCGGACCTCTGCCGCAGTGCTTGCCCGGATAGCGAGGGCGCCCAGGCCTTCGGCGATCTGCCGCAGGTCCACCTTGAGGTAATCGCCGTCCAGCCGCGCCTTGGGGGCGTCGTCGACGGCGACGCTTCCACCGGTGGTGCGGTAGCGGAACTCGTTGCCGAACTCGCGTCCCATGCGGTTCATCTGGAGGCGGTGGATGACCTGGTAACCGTGGTTTTCGGAGACGACCACCGTGACGTTGAGTCCTTCCTGGGCCGCCGTGAGGATTTCGGTGGGTGCCATGAGGAACGTGCCGTCGCCGATGAAGGTGACCACGCGGTTGTCGTTGTTGCCCTCTGCCAGGCGGACGCCCATGCCTGCCGCGATTTCGTAGCCCATGCAGGAGAAGCCGAATTCCAGGTGGCAATTGCGGTTGCCCGTGGCGTCCCAGACTTTTTGCAGGTCACCGGGAGGTCCTCCGGCCGCGGCGATGATGGTGTCGCCGGAGCGGGCGTGCTCCTGCATCAGTCCGATCAGTTGCGGCTGGGTCAGGACGGCTCCGGTGACCGGCGCGTCCGGGTGGTCTTCGGGGCGGTAGGCAGTGTCGGCGTCGAGCCATTGGGATCGGATCGGGGCCCACTTCGCTTTCTCGGAATGGACAGTTTCCTGCCAGTTTTCGGCGGTGCTGTGCCCTTCCAAGGCCCGGGCAAGTGCTTCCAGGCCCAAGCGGGCGTCCGCGAGGATGCCGGTGGCGCCTTGCTTGCGGGTATCGGCGTCCACGATGTTCAAGGATGCGAACCGCACGTCCGGGTTTTCGAAGATCGACTGGGAGCCGGTGGCGAAGTCGGTGAGGCGGGTGCCGACGCTCAGGACCAGGTCGGCTTGCTTGACCAGGGTATTGGACGCGAAGTTGCCCTCCAGTCCGACGCCGCCCACTTGCCACCATTCGTCCTTGGTCACGGCGCCCTTGCCGCCGAAGGTCTCGACGACGGGAATTCCCGTCTGTCCCGCCAGCGCCTCGAGTGCGGCGTGGGCGTCGGAGTAGTGGATGCCACCGCCGGCGATGATCACCGGACGCTCGGCAGAGCGGATGAGCCGGGCGACGTCGTCGACCTCTTCCAGGTCCGGCAGCGGCCGCCGGATCTTCCAATCGCGCGGCTCGAAGAATTCGGCCGGGAAGTCGTAGGCATGGGACTGCACGTCCTGGGGCAGCGAAATGACCACGGCGCCGGTGTCAGTGGGGCTCGTGAGCACGCGCATTGCCTGCGGAAGGGCGGTCAGGAGCTGCTCCGGGCGGTTGATCCGGTCGAAGAACCGCGATACGGGCCGGAACGCGTCGTTGACCGTGGCATCGGCCTCGGTGGGGTGTTCGAGTTGCTGCAGCACCGGGCCCTGGTGCCGGGTGGCATAGGTGTCGCCCGGCAAGAGCAGCAGCGGGATCCGGTTGACGGTTGCCAGGCCGGCGGCGGTGACGAGGTTGAGCGCGCCCGGGCCGATGGAGGCAGTGACGGCGAGGACTGCCTGGCGACGGCTCGCCTTGGCATACGCGGTGGAGATATGGGCCAGGTACTGCTCATGCCGGCCTTGGATGAACGGCATGTCGTCGGCCAGTTCGTCCAAGGCCTGTCCCAGGCCGGCCACGTTGCCGTGGCCGAAGATGCCGAGGGCTGCGGGGACCAGGCGGCGGCGGACGCCGTCGGCCAGCGAATACTGTGCGGACAGGTACTTGATGACCGCTTGGGCCGTGGTGAGCCTGATGGTCTGCGATGGTGTGGTCATTGCCTTATTCCCGTTGTCGTGGTTACCAGGGGCGCCCGTGCAGGACGACCGTCTTCTCTTCGGTCATTTCCTGGACAGCGGAACGGACGCCTTCCTTGCCGATCCCGCTGCCTTTCAAGCCGCCGTAGGGCATGAGGTCGGCCCGCCACAGCGGCGACCAGTTGATGTGGATGTTGCCGGCGTCGATCTGCCGCATGGCCTGGACCGCTCCGGCGACGTCGTTCGTGAAGATGCCGGCGCCCAGTCCGTACTCGTTGTCGTTCGCCATCGCGATGGCGCTCTCCATGTCCTGCGCGGACGAGACTGCGACGGCGGGTCCGAACAATTCGTTCCGGCTCAGCGGCGACCGGGGGTCGACCCCCGCGACGACGGCGGGAGTCACCACGGCGCCGTCACGGTCACCGCCGGTGAGGACCCGGGCGCCCGAATGGCGGGCTTCAAGGATGGAGGTGTGGACGCGTGCTGCTTCCTCTTCGGAGATCAGCGAGCCGAGCCGGGTGTCCTCTTCCTTGGGATTGCCCACGGCGATCGCTTCGACCTTCGGGACCAACGCATCCAGGAAGTCTTTCTCGACGCGACGGTCAACGATGACCCGCTGCACCGAGATGCACACCTGGCCCGCGTTGACATAGCCGCCGGCAGCCACTGCGGTGGCGGCGAGTTCGAGATCGGCGTCCGGCAGGATGATCACCGGGCATGAAGCGCCCAGCTCCAGGGACAGCTTCTTCACGCCCGCGATCGAGCTGATGTGCGTCCCGGTGCTGGTGGAGCCTGTGAAGGACACCTTGCGGACCCGCGGGTCCGTCACCAGCACGTCGCCCAGGGAGCTGCCGGGTCCGGTGATCACGGACAGGGCCTCAGGCGGCAGGCCGGCGTCGACGAAGCACTGTGCCAGCTTCAGCGCCGTCAGCGGCGTTGCGCGGGCCGGTTTAAGTACGACGGCGTTACCGGCTGCCAGCGCGGGTGCGATTTTGTGCAACACCAGCAGGGCCGGGTAGTTGAACGGCGTGATGGCGACGACGATGCCCACAGGCTGCCGCAACGTGAAGCCGATCTTGTCCAAACCTGTCCCGGCGTTTGCGTCCAAGGGAAGCGTGGAACCATACAGCTGGCTTCCCTCATAGGCAGCAAGGCGGATGATGTTGCCGGAGCGGCTGGCCTCGCCCCGCGCCTCCGTGATGGGCTTCCCGGTTTCGGCGCTAATGGTCTGGGCGATGTCCTCGGCGCGTTCATCCGCGAGTGCGGCTGCCCGCAGGAGGATGTCGACGCGGACATGGGCCGGCGTGGTCCTTTGCAGGTGGGCGCCGATCTCGGCCCGGTCAAGGGCGGCCTGGGCGTCCTGGACCGTCGCTACGGGGACAGTGTCGATCGTCCGGCCGTCGAAGGGTGAGCGGACTTCCTCGGTCCGTCCGTCGGCGGCGCCGCGCCAGTTTCCGGCTATGAGCATTTCCATGGTGGCTCCATCAGGTTGTAGACGTTCGCGCTTAGTGGCGCTTGGCGTTGCTTTCGTATGCCGCGTCGGTGACTTCGGCGACTTCGGCTTGGACTTCCTTGAGGGCTTGGGTGTGTCCGCCGAGTTGTTCGAGTTCGTGGGCGAGTTCGGCC